>JBKPCW010000001.1:0-4403 GCA_046727555.1 Candidatus Dormiibacterota bacterium
CTACAGGGCGGCGCCGGGCGTCAGCGCCAAGGTGCTCGGCTGCCTGGCCACCGGCACCGTCGTCAACGTGGATAGCGCTCCCGTGTACCAGGACGCGCACGTCTGGTGGCATCTCAGCGGGCGCGGGTGGATGGCACACGACTACCTCTGCGAGATCTGCAAGGTCTAGCAGCCGAAAGGAAAATCAGCTTCAGGGATTAGTTCAGGTCAAGCAGGCGCTGACTTGCGCATCGCTTCGTGGATGACGTTCCCGTCGTGCCACTCCGGCTCACCCTCGAGGTGTTCCAGCATCCGGTGATATTCCTTGTCCATCTCGGGACTGTCTGCGTTCTTCTTGTACGCAGCCTCGTTCTCGAAGACGACGCTCATCCAGATCTCGTTCGGGTTCGTCGTGCTGCGGAAAATGGTGTGGTAGATCCAGCCCGCCGGTGGCGACTCCTCGAACCTCTCCATGTCTCCCAAGAACTGCTTCTCGTGTCCAGATTTCACTGTGTACTTGGCGATCGTGCCGTAATACATCACAGAGCCCCCTTGCAGAAAAGCGCGCCGTAGGCGCCGTTGGTCGTGATCGTACGCCCCTTCGTTTGGCGGAACGAGCGGAGGGAGCGGCTCGAGCTCCCGCCGCGAATGCACTGCTCGTTGGCTGCGGAAGGCGGGCCGGGGTCACTATTGGGATCAAACTTTCGGGCCTTAAACGAGGCAGCGCGCATGATCGACGATCTGAGGCCAACGTCGCGCTCCGGTACGTCAGGCGTCGAGTTCATTGCGGCAAGAAACGGCCCCGCGGAGGGGTAGTTCCGCGAGGCCGGACGAAAGGGAGGGAATCTCTAGGCGTGAATGACGCCGCGGTGGGTGAGTGCACGGAAGACGACCAGCAGAATGGCAGCCCCGACGAAAGCAACCACGACTTCCATCACGATGTTGGTGGTCGCTATGCCGACCAGACCGGCGAGCCACCCGCCCAGGAGACCGCCGAGGATACCGACCACGATGTCCCAGATCAGGCCCATGCCCTTGCCGGTGAGCACCTTGCTGGCCAGGAACCCGGCGATGCCGCCGACGATGATCCAGACGATGAAACCGCCCATGGTTAAGTAACCTCCGCTACCGCCTTGCGGCGGTGATTTGAACGATGTGACGTAACAGAAACCGGTTTCGCGGCTTCGACTTCGCCGAACTCACCCGGGACCTCACGCCTCGCGCTCAGAGCGCGCCTGACGAGGTGCTTGAGCTGCGACCGTTGGGTAATCGCGTAGGATCCAAGCGCCCCCGCCACCAGCCCGATCGCAAAAATGCCGACAAGCGGCCAGCGGCTGGATGGCGACGGCTCCCGCAAGGTGGCGATCTGCCTCAGAGAGGCGTCATTCCACCTTTTCGCCCAGGAGCGCAAGTCGGTCACGACGTCGCTGGTTTGGTGCCGCGCGGCGCGGTCATGATCCGGATCAGCATCACTAAACCCCAGCCAATCACAGCGTAGGCGACGATCGCCACGAGGTCCGCGGTCTCAAAGCTGTTGGCCTTCGATCCAGCGTTGCCAAAGATGCCCTGGAATGGAGCCACGAGCGGTCCACTGACCGTGTAGATGAAGTTGACGAAGGCCGATTGCGCAGACGCGCCCAAAAGCTTGCCCAGGAAGCGAGCTGCGATGAGGATGTCGACGACGCCGACGATGAAGCCGACCACGGCCGCCGCGCGAAAGTTGTACCGCCCCTCTTCAGTTATCGAAGCGGGTGCGGGGGCTGAAGCCGGAGCCGAGACGGGAGCCGATTGCTGAACTGCCATTTATGTAGTCACCTCTTTGCGACAACGATCGCTCGAAGCCCATAACAAAGGCAGTAACCGTAAGCCGACGGAGGCTTATGGCTTCAGGCTAGGCCCGCGTAATGCGCCTCGACCGAGAGGCGGTCGGCGTAGGTCTTGTAGTGATCGTCGAACGGGCCGGTGCAGGTGATGAGTGTGAGCCGCGGCGGGCCGTATGGCTCGCCGAGGCCGGGAGGGCCCGTACCCGCGCGCCAGACCGCGATCGAATCAACGAGGAAAAGGCGCCGGCTACCGTCGGCGAGCACGACCACGATCCTGTCGCCCTCGTGGAGGTCACGCAACCTGGCGAAGAGCAGGGGTGCCTTCGGGTAACCGGCGTGGCCCTCGATCACGGCGTCGCCTGGGGCTCCGGGTATCGGGCCGTACTTGTACCAACCGGCATTCCAAAGGTTCTGAGGCTGGTACATCTCTCCCTTGCGGTTAACCCCGACGGGCTCGACCGGACGGTGGACGTCGAGCGACGAGATGAGGATCGTCGCCGGCGGCGAGGTCGGTATCGGCGGGGCGACGAATGTGACGCCGGTGCGGCTTCCTCCAACCGCGGCGCCGATCCACCCGAAATGGATCGAAGGCCACTGGACGAAGCGATTCGCGGGCGCGACGGGATCGACGACGCCCGGGTTTGGGGTCCCGTCGTTCGGGGTGAACGCAAGCGTGATCACAATCACCCCGGCCAGCAGAGCAGCGTCCGCCACCGCGCGCGCAGGTACACGAGCTCCGCGGCTCAACCCCGGCCAGGTCGTCGCCATCGGTCAGCCGCTACGCGCTGCGGCGGCGGCGCCTCCGGCTGCTTACGACCAACGTCGTGGCTGCGATGCCGCTGCCGATCGCGATCAAAAGCAGCCAGGGTATCTGTTGGAGCAGCTCGGAAGGAACACCCAGCGAGGCGGGCAGTATGTTTCCGGCCGGCGGGCCGACGTAGGCGGGCGGGTTGTAGAAGGTGGTGAAGCCCCCCGAGCATCCGCCCGGCTGGATGATGCGGTTGGTGTCCAGCGTCAAAGCCCCCGAACCTGCGATAAGTCCGGCGAGCGCCCTGCCGTTCAGCGTTGCTGCCGTGACCATCGTGATTGAGGTGTTAGCCAGGATGGTGCCCACAAACGTGGTCGACGCGCCAATGGTCGCCGAGCTGCCGACCTGCCAAAAGATGTCGCAGGGCTGCGCGCCGTTGGTCAGGAGCACCCTTGAAGAGGCGCCCGTGATGAGCGTGCTTGAAATCTGGAAGATGTACACGCCCCCGCCGTTTAGGGTCAGCGTCAGGCCGGCTGAAATCGCCATCGTGCCGTTGCAGTAGAGGCCTGGGCCCAGAGTGCGGCTGCCCAGCTCCACACCAGTGGAGGTGCAGCCGGGTTCCCCAGCCGCGGTGTTGTAGGCGGCGGTTGCATCGTTCCTGGCCTGTAGAGCCGCGCCATTGGCGATGTCCTGATGCCCGACGGTCCCGGGAGGGAAGCCGGTCACCGAAGTGCCCGGGCTCAGCGCGAGCTGGCCGGTGATCCAGCTGGGCCCTGTATTCGTGATGGTTGCCGCGGCAAGGACCGCGTAGTTGCCGGAGGTCTTGAGCAAGGGGTCGGACGCGGCGGCCAGGGCCGTAATCGGCCAGATTGCACTGATCAGGGCTGCGAGGAACAGCGGCAGCATGAGCCGACGTGGCCTATTCACAGATCGATCCTCCTGGTGCCAGAACGGTCTGAAAATGGATCAAAACCCACGTAGCTTAGCGAGTCGTCTGGAAGTTGTCGCGGGCGCGGGCGAGGACCCGCCGGGCTTTGGTCAGGGCCTCCTCTCGGTTGGCGAGGCTCGTGTCTCCGTCGGAAGCGACCATTCCCCTCAGCGCGCGCGTCAGATCGAACACCTGCTGCTGGAGGTCTGGGATTAGCTGACTTGTGTAGCGGTCGAGGTCCAGAGCGGGCGCGCCGCGAACGAGTCCTCTCGCACGATTTCCGATCAGAATGGCGGAGAGGTTCAGTCTGGAGACGTAACAATCTCAGTAACAACGTTCGGCGGTAGCATTTGCTGGGGGTGGCCGGCACGGCTCGGCAGAGCTCGGAAGGACTGGCGGGCGAGGATCTGGCGACGACGCATTGGGCGGACGCCAGGCACTGGATCGGGGTTTACGCGGACCTGATTCGTTTCAAGGTCGGCCTGCTGGAGCGGGTGCGCCGGGAGCTGCCGAAGCTTAAACCGGTGGCCCAGGAGGCGGCCGCAACCGACCTCGCCATCATCGAAGGGCAGATGCGTGGCTATCAGGGCCGGCTCGACCTCTGGTATCAACGCCTGTGGGACCTTCAAGGATTGCAGCTAGATCCAGAAGGTCAACTGATCCGCCATCGCGGACGGGAGGGCCACCTGACGAAGCGGGAATTTCAGCTGCTGCAGTTCCTGCTCGACCACCCGCATCGATTCTTCACCGTCAACCAGCTGCTGGCCAGAGCGTGGGCCGACCCGGCGCTGTTTCCGGAAGAGGTGCGCAACTACGTGCGCCGCATCCGCAAGATCCTGGCCGATCTCGAGATCCCATGCGAGCTCGTGAACCGCCCAACTCGCGGCTATTCGCTCGTTTTCCGCCCTGACGAGTAACCCCGAGC
>JBKPCW010000002.1:0-10840 GCA_046727555.1 Candidatus Dormiibacterota bacterium
TCTGACCGCCTTCACCGGCTACCTCTCGCAGCAGAACTTCGACTCCCAGTTCATCGCCATCAACGCCAAGGACGCGATGAACGGCGCCGGCATCGGCGCGTTCTTCAACGTCCTCAACTTCGGCCAGATGTACGGGCTCCATGTGATGCTGCTTCCGATCGCGGTTACGTTCCTCGTCGCTTGGCACGTCGTGATGGTCCGCACCAGGGGCGTCGTCAAGCCCATCGACGCCGAGGGGGTGAGCAAGCCGTGAAGGAAAAGGACATGACGCAGGACGAGTACTACCGCGGCATCCGCACGGTGCCATACGACCTGGTGAAGGAGCTGATGCTTGCGCTCGCGGGCGTGGGCATCCTCGCCATCGGTGTGGCCGCGATCCTCTCTTCGCCCGACGAGGCCCCGGTGACGATCGCCACCTGGTCGCAGGACGACCCCGTCGACTTCGTCACCACGGCCACCGGTGAGCTGGCCGGCACGACCACCAGCGCCGGCTACGGCCAGCCCTACAACTCGACGGCAGACGCCGCCCAGACGTGGGGACCGGTGGCCCCGCAGGTCTGGTTCGGCGCGCGCATCCCCATCGACTCGGCGAACACGTTCGTCATCGAGCCGCTGCAGCGGGCCGCTTTCAGCAACGCCGAGCTCAGCTCCGCGCTCGACACCTG
Source organism: Candidatus Dormiibacterota bacterium (assembly GCA_046727555.1). GTDB lineage: Bacteria > Chloroflexota > Dormibacteria > Dormibacterales > Dormibacteraceae > 40CM-4-65-16. Next base: position 666 of record JBKPCW010000002.1, read on the forward strand.
GACCAAGGCGGGCGCGGATCAGCAAGCCCAGTGGACCGACGCGTACACGAAGGCGCTGGCCGACGCCAAGGTGGCCGACAACAAGGTCACGGTCGCGGAGGGCGACTACGGACCGCTGCCCGTGATGATGTCGAACCTGCTCGGCATGGCCCGGTCCGGAGCGCTCGACGGCCTGCTCCAGATCAGCGGCCGCTTCTACCAGACCGACTACACGCCGGCGCTGCTGTTCATGGGTGACGGCGGCTACCTGGACGGGCTCGCCGACCACTGGAGCCTGCACGGCGACCAGTGGGGGATGATGAACGAGACCGGGCAGTACCCCGGCCAGACGTGGCTGTGGCTGTACACGATGTGGTACCAGTTGTTCCCGTTCACGGACGACAACGGGATGCTCGGCCTCAACGCAGGCAACGCGGACCTCGGAATCATCATCATCATGACCCTGCTCACGGCGGCGCTCGCCCTGGTGCCGCTGATCCCGATCCTTCGCGACATCCCGCGCTGGGTCCCGATCCACCGCCTGATCTGGCGCGACTACTACGCGCCGAGGAAAGCGAGGGTCTGACTCAGGCAATCTAGGGGTCATGGGCCCCGAGCGGTACGACGCGGTCGTCGTCGGCTCGGGGCCCAACGGCCTGGCGGCAGCGATCGCCCTCGCCGAGGCCAGAAAATCCGTCCTCGTCCTCGAAGCCAGGGGCACGCCCGGCGGCGGGCTGCGCACCGAGGAGCTGCTCGAGCACGGCTTCCTCCACGACGTGTGCTCGACGATCATGGCCCTGCCGCCGCTGCTCGATCTGTTCGCTCCGCTGCGCCTCGACCTGGTCACGCCGCCGGCCCCGCTCGCGCACCCTTTCGACGACGGCACGGCGGTGATCGCCGACCGCTCGGTGGCCCAGACCGCCACCCGGCTGCGGGGCGATGGCAAGGCCTACCGGCGCCTGCTCCGACCCCTGGTCGAGCACGCACGCGAGCTCCTGCCGATGGTCCTGGGCCCGCCACGGCCGCCCCGACATCCACTGCTGCTCGCACGCTTCGGTTTGCCCGGCCTGCTGTCCGCCCTCTCGCTGGCGGGAGTCCTCTTTCAGCAACGCGAGGCGCGGGCGCTGCTCGCCGGCGCCGCGGCCCACAGCCTGCTCGCGCTCGACGAGGCCGGGACGGGCGCGGTCGGGATGTTGATGCTCGCCTCGGCGCACGCCGGCGGGTGGCCGGTGGCGCGCGGCGGCTCGGCGAGGGTGGCCGGGGCCATGGTCCGGCGGCTGCGCGAGCTGGGAGGCGTGGTCGAGTGCGACCGTCGCGTGGGCTCCCTGGACGAGCTGCCCGCGCACCGGGTCGCCCTGCTGGACCTCGTCCCGAAGGGGGTGTTAGAGGTGACCGGCAATCATCTGCCGCGGACCTATCGCGAGGCGCTCGAGACCTACCGCCACGGGCCGGGCGCGTTCAAGCTCGACTGGACGCTCGACGGGCCGATCCCGTGGCGCTCGGCCGAGGTCGGCCGGGCGGCGACCGTGCACCTCGGCGGGACGATGGAGGAGATCGCCGAGGCCGAGCTCCAGGTCGCGCAGGGCCGGCACCCCGCGAAACCGTTCGTGCTTCTCACCCAGCCGTCGCTCTTCGACCGCAGCCGCGCCCCCAACGGCAAGCACACCGCCTGGGCGTACTGCCACGTCCCGAACGGCTCCGACGTGGACATGACCACGGCCGTCGAGGCCCAGGTCGAGCGTTTCGCACCGGGATTCCACGACCTGATCCGGAGCCGGAGCGTCTGGCCGCCGAGCCGCATCGAAAGCGAGGAGCCCAACTGCGTCGGCGGTGACGTGATGGGCGGGCGGATGGACCTGCGCGGTCTCCTCGCCCGGCCGGTGCTCAGGCTTGACCCATACTCGACGCCCGACCCCGACCTCTTCATCTGCTCCGCCGCCACACCACCGGGCGGCGGCGTGCACGGCATGTGCGGAGTCCACGCAGCACGTGCCGCCCTGAGGTCGCGGCTGCGCTGACATGGAGTGGCTGCAGGCGCCCGACTACTGGGTCGCCCGGCTCGTGATCGAGCGCGGCCTCGGCGTCATCTACGGCGTCGCCTTCCTCGTCGCCGCGATGCAGTTTCGTCCGCTGCTGGGCGAGCGCGGTCTGCTCCCGGTGCCGCGCTTCCTCCGCCACGTGAAGTTCCTGGACGCGCCGAGCCTGTTCCACGTGCACTACTCGGACGCCGCGCTGCTCGCGGTCGCGTGGTCAGGATTCGTGCTGAGCGTCGCGGTCGTAACCGGCCTGGTCGACCTCGCGCCGGTGTGGCTCTCGATCCTCGTCTGGTTCGCGCTGTGGGCGCTCTACCAGTCGATCGTCAACGTCGGACAGGTCTTCTATGGGTTCGGATGGGAGACGCTGCTCCTCGAGGCCGGCTTCCTGGCCATATTCCTCGGCGCCGGGCCGAGCGTGCCCGCGTGGCCGCTCATCCTGCTTTACCGCTGGCTCGTGTTTCGCGTGGAGTTCGGCGCCGGGATGATCAAGCTGCGGGGCGACCCCTGTTGGCGCGACCTCACGTGCCTCTACCACCACCACGAGACCCAACCGATGCCGAACCCTCTCAGCTGGTTCTTCCATCACCTGCCGCGGCCACTCCACCGCGTCGAGGTGCTGGGCAACTTCTTCGCCCAGCTCGTGGTGCCGTTTCTGCTTTTCACGCCCCAGCCGGTCGCGTCGATCGCGGGCGCGATCATCGTCGTGACGCAGTGCTGGCTCGTGCTCAGCGGGAACTTCTCGTGGCTGAATTTCCTCACCATGACGATCGCCTTCTCTGCCTTCGACGACCGCACGCTGTCGCTCGTGCTCGACGTGCACAGGCCGCAGCTGGTCGCCCTTCCGCTCTGGTGGCAGGTGCTCGTGGTCGCGTTGACCGTGCTCGTCGTGGTCCTCAGCTACCGGCCGGCGCGCAACCTCGTGTCAGCGCGCCAGCTGATGAACTTCAGCTTCGATCCGTTCCACCTCGTGAACACGTACGGCGCGTTCGGGTCCGTGACCAAGGAACGCTTCGAGATCAACGTCGAGGGCATCTCCGACCTCGGACTCGGCGAGTCCGGTTGGGAGGAGTACGAGTTCAAAGGCAAGCCTGGCGACCCGCGCAAGGTCCCGCGGCAGTACGCGCCCTACCACCTCCGCCTCGACTGGCTGATGTGGTTTGCGGCCATGGACTCGCCGGTTCGTCACCAGTGGTTCGTCGCCTTCGTGCACAAGCTGCTCGAGGCCGATCGCCCGACGTTGAAGCTGCTGCGACACGACCCCTTCGGCGGCAAGGCGCCGGCCGCGGTGAGGGCGGCGCTGTACCGCTACCGTTTCTCGAGCTGGCGTGAGCTGCGCCGCGAGCATGTCTGGTGGACGCGCAGCTTCACCGGCGAGTACGTTCCGGCGCTGGTCCTCGACAGCACCGGCGAGCTGGCGCGGCTGCGACCGCACGAAGCCGCCGGCTAGACGGTCAGGTTTCCTCTCTGTACTCGCGCTTGCCGGTGGCAGGGTCCTCGTAGACGCGCGTCAGCTTGCCCGACGTCGGGTCTCTGAACACCTCGTTCGTCGGCTTGAAGGAGCCGGCGCCGCCGCCCCGATAGCGACGGTCCCACACGAAGTAGCCGACGACGGCAAAGACGACAAGAATCCCGAAGATGACCAGCTGCTCTGTCACGTGGCGCTTCGCTCGACGATGGCCGCCGTGCCGTAGGCCACGACCTCCGTCATCGTCTGACCCATCTCCGAGGAGTCGAACCTCATCATGACCACGGCGTTGGCGCCCATGGCGCGTGCGTTCTCGACCATGCGGTCGATCGCGTGCCGGCGCGTGTCCTCCACGAGCCGCGTGTACTCGACGATCTCACCGCCCGCGAGCGAGCGCAGGCCGGCCATCACGTTGCCGCCCAGGCCGCGGCTGCGCACGACCACGCCAAAGACCTGGCCCAACGCCTGCTTGACCTCGTAGCCCGCCGGCCGCTCGGTGGTCGTGACTAGAACCGCGGTGGATTGTTGCGACATGGCTATCGACGCTTATGGGGCGGAGCCCAGAAGACCAGCACGCGCAAGTCCTCCTCTATGTCGTGGAAACGATGCTCGACCTGCGCGGCCACGAAGACGAGGCTTCCGGCCTTGACCGGCCTGTCCTCGCCGGCAACACGGATTGCGGCCCGGCCGCTGATCACGTAGTAGACCTCGTCCTCCTGGTGTGTGGACTGGCGGTCGATCGAACGCGCCGGCCAGACGGCGAGGCCGACGCTCAGCTTCTCCGAGGCCAGGAAGTCGACGTAGCCATGGCCCTCCCCGTCGCGTGGCTGCGGGTCGAGGACGGGGACCTCGTAGGCCTTCACGGCTGAAACGATAGGCCACCCGCCGAACGGCAAATTTGACGTGAGGCCTGCGGCGGACGATCATCGAAAGCGCTCTCGCCGGGCTTGGGCCTCGGCGCACGCGGGAGGAATAAACCATGCGCGGATGGAAGAACCTTGCGCGGCTCGCGTCGCTTGGGACGATCCTGACGCTTCCTTTCACGGCCGCGCTGTCGGCGGGCGTGCCGGCGGTGGCGGCGGAAGGGGTGACGCCGAACGCGGTCAACATGGCCGACTGCAACGGCCACAGCCTGGCTTATCAGTCGGTCAAAGTGAACATGGGGGCGCTGTGCGCCGACCCCTTCTTCAGGGACGGCAACGTCCCGGAGCGGGCCTACGACAACGGTCACTACATCGGCCATGACGAGCCAAGCGTCAAGTTCGTCTCCACGGCCCACGGCAGCGGCAACCACATGACCTACTTCATGCAGCTGGCCGTCGATCCCGCCGCGGCGCCGACTCCGGACGGGAGCGTTACTCATTACTCGGAGCTTTCGGTCGCGCCCTGGTTCGGGCTGCCGTTGTGCGACCCCAGGTCGTACCCGCAGCAGCCGTGCACGCCTGACAGCGACACCAACACGAGCACGGGTTCGAAGCAGGACGCCGGCTCGGCCTTCATGGAGCTGCAGTTCTACGCCCCCGGCATGGGCCCGTTCAAGGACGCGTTCAGCTGCGACCAGACGCAGTACTGCGCCGCCCTGACGATCGACAGCCTCTCGTGCACCTTCAACTTCAGGTTCTGCAACCCCAACTGCTTCGAGCCGGTCAACTTCGCGTACATCCAGCGCAACGGCGTGCCGACCGGACCCCCGAGCCCGCAGCTGGCGAGCGAAGCCTCCCTCGAACCCGATGCGGAGACGCTGAAGATGAACCCCGGCGACAAGCTGGGTGTCGAGATGAAGGACACCCCGGCAGGGTTCATGGCCAGCGTGGCAGACCTGACCACCGGGCAGAGCGGATTCATGGTCGCCAGCGTCGCCAACGGATTCATGGACACGAACCCGCGCAGCTGCGTCGGCTTCCCCTTCGCCTTCCACCCCGAGTACGACACGGCCTCACCACAAAACCAGGTGCCCTGGGCCGCCCTCGAAGGCGGGGTGCTGATGCAGCAGGAGATCGGACACGGTGAATCCTGCGACTCGGTGAGCAACCCGATCGGACTGCCCTTCGACGCGCAAGCCTCGTGGAACTGCAACGGCGGACTCGAGCCCGGCGGCACGGGCGAAGGTCCGTGCAACTTCACTACGGGCGTCTGCACCAACGCGACGACCGAGGGCGGCGGCCCGTGTCCTCCGACCTCATTCAACTGTGAGTTCTCCGACGCGCTGTGCATGCCTTCCGGGTCGCGGACGGTGATCGTCTCCGGTCAGGCCACAACGTGGACGTGGGCTGTCCCGTTCTGCCAGCAGGATTTCACTCAGAACGGCGACCTCGACTTCGACGGCAACTCGTACATCGCCGACTGGCCGGACGGTTCCGCGAATCACCCGACGCCCTTCCGTTATGCGGGTCCGTTCCAGGCCAACGGTGATCCCTACCCCTCGATCCAGTTCGAGACCGACCTCGCCGCGTCGGAAAACGAATGCAACGTCGTCAACGGCGTCAACTGCGTGGCGCCACCTCGCGGCGCCGCCTTCTATCCGATCTGGACGATCGGCAATCAGCCTTCCATCACGGGGAGGGGGTCGGCCTGTCTCTGGAACTTCGGCAACAGGATCAGCGGAGTGACGACGAACGATTTCGGGGGCGCGGCCCACGAGTACGGCACGCCCGACATCGCACGCTTCGCCGGCACGATCATCACGCCGGTCATGCCCAACCCGCAGCTCGCGGGGTGCTCTCGACACTGACCCAGGTCCGGCCGGCGCGGGTGACCGCGCCGGCCCTCCTTCAGGGCTGAGTCACCGGGTCGAGGCGGAGCCAGGTCCCGGCCGCGATGAACACGGACGCCACACGTCCGTCGGGCAGCCGGTTGAAGACCGCGTTCTCGCCCGACTCGCGCACGCCGGGCTCGATGAGGAACACGTTCGGGTCGCCGGTCGGCTTGAGGGTCGGCCGCCAGGCGGCCAGCTCCGGGTCGACGATCGTCAGCGTGCCGTCGCGCCACTCGACGCGGCGGACCAGGCCCAGCTCTGGGTCGAAGTAGATCCCGAGCAGCTCGCGGAAGGCGTCCGGCGTCAGCGGCGACGCCTCGACTACTGGCGGAGCCGACGCGACTGCTTCGCGTGCGATCTCGGCGAGGTCCATCGCCAGGGTGGCGGCATCGCCGACGCCGTTGACGAGGACGACCGCGCCGACACGATGCCTGCGGTCGAAGCAGATGTTGGAGCGGAAACCGTGCAGGGCGCCTGAATGCTGGACCCAGACGACGTCGTCGCGACGGATGGCGTACCAGGCCAGGCCGAACGCCTCGGTCCAGCCCTCGTCCGCGAGGTAGCGCGGCCGATGCATCTCGCTGAGGGTGGCGTCGTCGTGGAGCTGGTACGAGAGCCAGCGTCCGAGGTCCTCGACGCACGACCACAGCCCTCCCTCGGCGTACACGGTCGGCGCGGTGGAGGACGCTGTGAGCTCATCGGAGACGAAACGGCCGCCGTATCCGGTCGCCCGTCGCTTGGCCAGCTCCTCGGGCAGCGGCTCGAAACCGCTGTGGCGCATGCCCAGCGGCTCGAGGAACGTGCGCCGGATGTAGTCGACGTAGGGCATCCCCGACCGCCGCGCGACCACCTCGCCGAGGAGCTGGAAGCCAAGGTTCGAGTACTTCTGCTGGGTGTTGGGCGGGACGCGCGTGCTGAGCTCGGGCGCGCGGGCGAGGTTCTGCTTCACCGAGCCTTCGTAGCGGACCTTGCGCCAGTCGGTGTCCGGAGGTTCGCTCTGCAGGCCCGACTCGTGGGAGAGCAGGCGCCGAATGGTCACGCCTCGGAGATGGGCGACTTCGGGCAGGTGGGTGCCGACCGGGTCGTCGAGGTCCAGCTTGCCCTCGTCACGCAGGCGCATGACCGCCGTCCCTGTGAAGGTCTTGGTGATCGAGGCGACGCGATAGAGCGTCGTGTCGTCGGGAGGCCGCAGGCTGGCGATGTCGGCCAGGCCGATGCCCGCTGACCAGACGAGGCCGTCGCCGTGGACGACGCCCACCGCGGCGCCCGGCAGTCGGTTCTCCTTGACGTAGGACGCCGCCCGGGCTTCGAGCCGGCGCGCGACGAGCGCTTCCATCGCCAACAACTATGCCGACTCAGTCGCCCACGATGAATCGCCACCAGATCGCTACGTAGTTGTCAGGGCATCCACCGACGGGGCACAGCGCGACGAAGGCGGTTCCCGGCGCGCCGGCCGTGAATCCCCGGTGGATCCCGCTCGAAGTGATCACGGCCGGTCCGGCCGGCACGAGCACCGCCGTGTCTTTGGTGTCGAGCGTGGCCCACGCGGGTTGATTCGGGAAGTTGTCCATCGCGATCTCTAGGCGCTGGCCGAGCGACACCCGGATGTTCAACCGCGAATCGAGGGCGGTGACCGTCAACACGTCCGAGGCCGCGTTCTCCACGACCAGGTCCCACTCGGGGGCTCGCATGGGATTGCACTCGGTGCAGCGCGGCGTTTCAGCGTAGGCGACAAAGTGGCGCCGCCCTGGGGCGGCGGCCCTGAGGACGGTCGCGTGGGGAAATCGCGCCACGATCGTCAGCACGGGCTCGGCGGTGACCGAATTCGGTACGAGAACCGTCTCGCCGACCCGCATCACGACGGCCGAGCGATCGTTGGCAAAGCTCAGCGTGTATGTGGTTGGCGGATAGGGTGTCGGGCTGGGTGTCGCCAACGGTGACGAGCATGCGAAACCGATGGCCACGATCGCGACCGCGACAGCAGCGCGCATCAACGGACCCAACGCCCGGGCGTCGATCGCGTAATGGCCGTAACGTTTAACAGTTCGATTTCGGGCATCACGACAAGGGGGCAGTGAGCAATGGCTGCGATCAGTCGAGCCGACGCTGTTTGGGAAGGCGACCTGACGAGCGGCAAAGGCCGGGTCAAAGTCGAGAGCGGGACGTTCGGAGAGTTCCCGGTCACGTGGGCCAACCGCGCCGAACGGACCCACGGCGGGACGAGCCCCGAGGAGCTCATCGCCGCCGCCCACGCGGCGTGCTACTCGATGGCCTTCTCCAACGGCCTCAGCAAGGCAGGCCACGAGCCAGAGCGGCTCAACACCACCGCCGAGGTGGAGTTCGTCCCCGGCAAGGGGATCACGACCATCACCCTCACCGTCAAGGGGCACATCCACGGCATCGGGCAGGCTGACTTTCAGAAGCTCGCCGAGGAGGCGAAGGACGGGTGCCCCGTCTCCCAGGCGCTGAAGGGCAACGTCGAGCTCAAGCTAAGAGCGGAGCTCGACCCCGTCCACTAGCGCTTCTCCTTGCCGGTCACGCTCGGGAAGTCGATCATGCCCTGCATGCGCAGCTCCTTGAGCTGGCCCGAGAGCCAGCGCCGCGGGTTCTTGATCTGGCGGCCGCCGTCGACGAAGTCGTAGCAGCGTCCGCTCACGTCGCGCGCGATCAGGATCAGGCATTGCGGCTCGAGCTGCCGCTTCCACGCCTTGACCACGAAGCGCAACGAGATCCGTCGCGGCTCCGCCTTCTCCGGGAGGCTCAGCTCGCCCGCGTACAGCTCGTCGCTGACGTGGACGATGAGGCCGGCGGCCGCGAGCGTGCCGCCGAGGTTCTCGACCTCGAGCTCGACGGCGTTTCCCGGCGACACGTTGCCGGTGAAGACGATTTTGGGCACCGGCTTGGTGGCGACGTCGAACTGCCTGATGGCCCGGCGCGCGGACCAGTCGGCGCGCGTGGCGAAGAAAGCCGCCCAGAGGGCGGCTCCGGCCGCGACCAGGACGAGGATCTGCTCCAGGGTCATGGCTTCTCTCGCTTGACGGCGCCGGGCGCCGTATCTGGCGCTTGAGCATACTTGCGGGCGTCGTAGGCGCGGAAGAGGGGCAGCGCCGCCGCGCAGATCACGCAGCCGATCACGCACAGCACCCCGCCTGAGACCACGGACACGCGCACGTTGAAAAGCGCGGCCACCGCGCCGGCCTCGAAGTTGCCGAGGGCGGGGCCGGATGTGTAGCTGATCATCTCGATCGAAGCGAGCCGGCCCCGCAGGGCATCCGGGATGGTCTGGTTCCAGAGGACACCGCGGAAGATCCCGCTCACCATGTCCGCCGCACCCGCCAGGCCGAGGAAGATCAGGGCGATGGTCAGCGACGGCGCCAGCCCGAAGCCGACGATGGCCAGCCCCCAGGCCACTGCTGCGACCGCCACGCCCATGCCGTGGCGGTGGACGCGGTTCGTCCAGCCGCTTGTCGCCGAAGCGACGAACGACCCGACCGCGGGCGCGGCGTACAGCAGGCCCAGGACCTTCGGACCGCCGAGCCCCTGCGCGATAGCAGGAAACAGCGCCATCGGCATGCCGAAGAACATCGCGATCATGTCGACGAAGTAGGTGCCGAGCAGCTCCTGCCGGCTCCATGCGTAGCGCAGGCCTTCGATGACGCGGCGGATGCTCGGCCTCTCGGAGTCGACCGGCGGAGGCACCGCGCGCATGAGCCACAGGCAGGCCAGGCCGACGACGAAGGTGGCCACGTTCACCCCGTACGAGACGGGGAGGCCGTTGATGGCGATGAGCACGCCACCGAGAGCCGGGCCGAGGATCATGCCCAGCGTTCCCCGCACGCCGCCGAGGGCGCTCGCGGCTGTCAGTTCGTCCCTGTCGACCAGGCGTGGCAGCATGGCGTCGAGGGACGGGCGCTGGAGGGCGTCGAGCACGCCCCAGGCG
>JBKPCW010000003.1:0-2759 GCA_046727555.1 Candidatus Dormiibacterota bacterium
CGATCTTCGTGGTCGGCGGCGTCATCGGGTTCGCCTACTGGGTCGTCGCCACGGCGGTCCTGCGACCGGACCGCAGGGCTCCCTTGACAGCGTCCCCGGCCGTGAATAAGGTCGATTCTTAAATCCGGCTTAAACCGCGCATCGCCGGGTTGCTGTTGGCTTCAGGGTGTAAAGGGGGTTTGGTATGAGACGGCTGTATCGCCTCGCCGCGGTGGCTGCCCTGGCGGTCGCTCAGGCGATGATCCCTGCGCCCGCCGCGGCGCAGGCGCCAGTCGCGGCGGCGTCCAACAACTGCACTTTGAGCAACGGGATCAAGCACGTGATGGTCTTCACGTTCGACAACACGCACCTGTTCCGCGACCGCGCCAACGTTCCGTCGGACCTGGAGCAGATGCCGAACCTGCTGACCTTCCTGACCGACAACGGGACCGTGAGCGACAACGAGCACACGATCCTCATCTCCCACACCGCGGGCGGCATTCTCGCCTCCCTCACCGGCCTTTACCCGGACCGCATGGGAATCACGGTCAGCAACTCCTACGGCTACTTCAGAAGCGTCACCAACGCGACCGCGTTCTCCAGCGCCTTCAAGTACTGGACGGACAAGGTCGACGACGTGACCCCCACCGGGGTCAACGACCCGCTGCCGAACATGGTCACCACCGGCGGCCTGAACACGCCCGCTCCATGGGTCACCTTTACCCGCGCGGGGTGCGACTTCGGCGCCGTGTCGACCGCCAACGTCGTGCTCGAGAACACCCGGACGACGCCCGCCGGCGACATGACCAAAGTCTTCGGCGCCGGCTCACCCGAGTGGAATGAGGCCGCCGCTAACCCAACCCTGGCGCAGGCCGACTTCGTCGGCATCGCGATCCACTGCGCCGCCGGCGGCGGCGCCTGCAATCGCAGCACCCACGCCCGACCCGACCTCCTGCCGGACGAGGCCGGCGGCTACACCGGCTTTCAGGGCCTCTTCGGGGCGAAGTACGTCAACCCCGCGATCACCGGCGGCGGCGCGGCCGTCAACGACCTGAACGGCAACCCGATCACCGACCCGGCCGGCAACGTGGGCTTCCCAGGCTTCGACGGGGCGCTCGCCAAGAACTCCCTCGGCTACGTCGCGCAGATGCAGGAGGCCGGCGTCCCGATCACCTTCGCTTACATCTCGGACGCCCACGACAACCACACCCTCTTCCGCGCGTCGGGCCCTGGTGAGGCTGATTACGTGGCCCAGCTGCAGGCTTATGACGACGCCTTCGGCAAGTTCTTCAACCGACTCGCCGCCGATGGCATCAACAAATCGAACACCCTTTTCGTTTTCACGGCCGACGAGAACGACCACTACGCCGGCGGCAACTCCACCGACGGCACCTGGAGCCACACTTTCTGCAACGTGAGCGCCGGCGACAGCTGCCCGGCCAACCAGATCGGCGAGGTCACGCAGAACATCAAGGCGCTCGTGCCGGCGGCAGACCAGCCCGCCGCCTTCGACATTCATTTCGACTCCGCGCCGACGGTCTACGTCGCGGGCAACCCCGCACGTACCGATCCGGTGGTTAGAAACTTCGAGCGGAAGCTGGCTCTGGCCACCTCCGTGAACCCGTACATCAGCTCACAGCCGACGCCGGTGATGATCGCGATGGCCGACCCTGTGGAGGAACAGGCGCTGCACATGGTCAACGCCGACCCGAGACGGACGCCGACCTTCACCTATTTCGCCAACCCCGACTACTTCATCACCACCACCAACACGCGTTGCCCGGACGCGGCTCACAGCGTGCCGACGTGCGTCGACTACCACTTCGCCTACAGCCACGGCGACGTCACCGAGGACATTGGCCGCACCTGGCTCGGCCTGGTCGGCCCTGGGGTCAAGCACCTCGGCCGCACGAGCGACGTCTGGTCGGACCACACCGACATCCGGCCGACGATCCTCGCGCTTACCGGCCTCCAGGACAGCTACGAGCCTGACGGCGTCGCCCTGGTCGACTTCCTCGAGACCGCCGCGGTGTCGCGCGACCTCCGCGCCCACCACGAGTCGCTGGTGCGGCTCCGGGATCTTTACAAGGAGATCGCGGCTCCCTTCGGGCCGTATTCGGCGGACACCCTCGTCGCCTCCACCCGGGCCATCGCCAGTGGCTCGGCGACCGACGACAGCGTCTACGTCTCGACCGAGAGCAGCATCGCCTCATTGACGGCCCAGAGAGACGACCTCGAGGCCCGCGCGCGCACCGCCCTGGCCAACGCGACCTTCGGCGGCCCTCTCGCCACGGAGCAGGAGCTCAAAGACATGATCGCCGAGGCCCAGGACGTCCTGGCGCAGGCGGCGGCCCTGGCCAGCTCCTAGCCGTTCCCTGAGTTCGACCCGCCGGCAGGTCCTGGAAATCAGGTACCTGCCGGCTCCGTTTTCAGGTGTTTTCCACCTTATGAGCCCACCTGCCTGATCCATCGCCTCAACGCATCGGTTCGCAACCGCAACCGAAATCAAAAAAGCGACGAGGAGAAAGGAATTGGAAGCCAGGCAGACGTTGAGCGGAAGCGCTGTTCCGAAGGGCCTGATGATCGTCCTCGCAGTCTGCGCGGCTGTCGCGCTGGCGGCGATGGGCGGATACATCACCAGGAGCCTCGGCGGCTCGAGCCAGTCGGTGGTCAACGTGGGTCACCCCGCGCCGGGCACCGTCCTGCGCCAGGACAACCCCCCGGTGCAGAGCTCGGGCCTGATCGACCGCGCGGCTGAGAACCAGTCTCAGATCTCGGCC
>JBKPCW010000004.1:0-3704 GCA_046727555.1 Candidatus Dormiibacterota bacterium
GCCGCGTTCCCCGACGTACGGCTCACGATCAACGACCAGATCGCGGAGGGCGACAAGGTCGTCACCCGTTGGACCGCGACCGGCACCCACAAGGGCCAGCTGATGGCCATCGCGCCGACGAACAAGCACGCGACTGTGACCGGGGTTGATGTCGACCGCTATCAGGACGGCAAGGTGGTTGAGGCCTGGGCAAGCTACGACATGTTTGGCCTGCTTCAGCAGCTCGGCGTGGTTCCGGCGATGGCTCCAGCCGGCGTATCCGCCTGACGTTCATCCGCTGAGAGGGGCGGCCTTCGTGGGTCGCCCCTCGCGATGCTAGCGGTGGCGGAGAGGGAGAGATTTGGACCCGCTCAACGTTTCGAGCTATCTCCTGATCCCGTAGCGAGGCGGGCTTGACGTACCAGTCCTACCAAGACCGGAAGCGAAGTGCCGGCCCATGCCGCCGCTACCGCAATCGAGATCGCGAACGGCCCGTCGCCGTACGCCTCCCGGGCCCCAAAAAAGAACGCCACCAGCGCCCAGGAAATCATGAGACTGGCCGCGGCATCCAGAAGGGCGCCAGGCACTTGCCATACCGCCCGGGCTCTCGCCAGCAGGAACGCGGCGATCAGATACACGATCGCCGCCACCAAGAGCGGAATCGAGTAAACGAAGAGTGCGAAAGGAACAAAAGAGAACTCAGGGCCCTTGAGGGAAAATGACAGCGCCAGGGCCAAGCCGCCTACCACCCCAAACAGAAGTCCCTTGGCGGTCGGCAGGGCCACCGCCGCGCGTCTAAGTCCCGGGGCCCAGGTGTGCAAAGGCATTTTGGCGGAGAGGGAGAGATTCGAACTCTCGATGGGCCAGTGACCCATAACGGTTTTCGAGACCGCCGCCTTCAACCACTCGGCCACCTCTCCGAGAGCCTGTCTGGCGGTCCCGACCGGATTCGAACCGGCGCTCTCGGCCTTGACAGGGCCGCGTGTTTGGCCAGGCTACACCACGGGACCGGCAGCGGCTAAGTCTACCAACGGCTCGAAACGTGCCCGGAACTCGGCCTGAACCACGAGACCCCATACCTATAATTCCCACGGCGTGAGCGACAACGACGGCCGCCCGACTTCGGGCTCCCCCGACGAGCTGCGGCGCCGGTTCCAGATCCTGGAGCGGGTGGCGATCTTCTTCACGCTCCCGGACAACATCCTCCACGCCCTCGCCCGCCGCCTGGCGAGCGCTTCGGCGGCCCGCGGCTCGGTCATCGTCCACCAGGGCGACCCCGGCGACACGATGTTCATCGTCGAGTCCGGTCGTTGCGAGGTCTACGTCGAGGAGTCGCCCGGGCACACGATCACGATCGCGCTCATGGGCCCCGACGACTTCTTCGGCGAGATGGCCCTCATCTCCGAGGAGACCCGGACGGCCAGCGTGCGCGCCCTCGAGGACTGCCGGCTGCTCACCCTCGACCGGAAGACGCTCTACGAGACCGTCCCCGCGGAGTCGGACGCGCTGATCGAGCTGACCAAGCTCGTCGAGCAGCGCAAGGACACGCTCCCCAACTTGATCGCCCGCGCGCGCATGGTCGCGCCCGAGCAAGCGGCCTCGACCGTCGCCATCTACTCCCCCAAGGGTGGCTCGGGCCGGACCACGATGGCCGTCAACCTCGCCGCTTCGCTCGCCCGCCGCTTCCCGGGCGAGGTCCTCCTCGTCGACCTGGCGCTGCCCTACAACCACGCCGCGCTCATCTCCTACCTGACGCCCACGGGCTGCCTTGCCGCGGCCAGCCAGGTGCCTCCGCAGAACTTCGAGGAGGCGGTGCTGGGCGCGATCCTCCACCACCCCGGCGGCATGATGCTGCTGCCCGGTGTGCTGCGCGCGGAGCAGGCGGACCTGATCACCGTCGACCTGGTCAACCGGGCGATGGGCATCCTGGTCAACGCCTTCCGCTACATCGTCTTCGACCTGGGCGTCGCCTTCACCGACATCGTCATCAGCGTCCTCGACCACTCCCAGCGCGTGCTCGTGATCGTCACTCCCGAGCTGTCTTCGCTCAAGGACGTCGGCGAGCTGCTGAACATCTTCACCAACGTCCTGAACATCGTCCCGGGCCGGGTGATCCTCGCCCTGAACAACAAGGTCCCGAAGTCGGTTGTCAGCAAGGAGGACGTGGTCCGCACCCTCAAGCAGGACCTGGCGATCGAGATCGGGTTTGACGGCACCAAGCCGGACGAGGCCGCGGTCAAAGGCGAGATCCTGGTCCTGACCGACCCCAAGAGCGAGATCTCCCGGGGTGTCGAGCAGCTGGCCCAGCTTATCGCCGGCTCGACGGCCGGCGGGGAGCAGAAGGAAAAGAAGGGATTCAAGCTCGGCCGGCGTTAATCGGGTTTGGTAGCATCTAGCCCGTGATCGAACAAGCTGTCGTCTCACTCACCCCCGAAGCGTCGTCGCGTCTCAAGGAGCTGCTCGCCAAGGAAGACAACCCGCAGCTCGCCCTTCGCGTCTTCGTCAGCGGCGGCGGCTGCTCCGGCATGCAGTACGGGATGGCCTTTGACGACCAGAGACGGCCGGACGACATGGTGGTCGACCACGACGGCGTGCAGATCCTGGTCGACGATTTCAGCGTCAACTACATCCAGGGCTCCGAGATCGACTACGTCGACAGCCTGATGGGCGCCGGCTTCACGGTCCACAACCCGAACGCCGTGCACTCCTGCTCCTGCGGCCATTCGTTCGACACGGGCGACGACGCTGGCGGCGCGCAGGCTTGCGGCTGCGGCCACTAGCCGGAGAGTCAGGGAGCTCGTCCTTCTGACCCTGGGCGTCATCACGCCCATCGGCATCCTGGCCGTCAACGCCTCCGCCTTCGTCATGGTCCATCTCGCCGCCTTTCGGCTGGGCATCGCCGCATGCGCCCTGGTCAGCGGCCTGGTCCTCAACGGCCTCACCGCCTGGTGGCTGCTGCGCATGGCGAGCCGCAACGCGCCTCCTCTCTACCGTGAGTACCGCCTGTGGGCGATCGGGGCGGCCGCGCTGCTCGTCATCCTCACCGCCGCCGGCGCGGGCTACCTGACCTATCTCGGCCTGCGCGACCCCTCCCGCCTCCCCGACCCACTGTCGGTGATCGTGGCCACCTTCACGCTTGCGCTGCCGTTCGCGATCGCGATCGCCGCCCGGCGAATGGCCGGGATCGGCGGCATCATGCCGGTCGACGAGCCGGCCGGAAAAGAGCGCCAGCCTCGCTCCCGGCCCGGCCAGGTCAAGCGTGCGTAGCCGGCCGGACTCCTTCTCCTGGAGCGAGGATGAAGACGGGCCGATCAACTTCTGGGTCTGGGCCTTTACTCAGGGCGACGTAAGCGAGAGTTCGATGCTGGAGCGGGTGGAGGCCCAGATCGCAGCGCACCCGTTCGCACCGTTCGAGTACCTCACGAAGGAGCCCCGATGGGCCGAGTTCGAGCAATTATGGTCGGCCTGGAGACGCGCCTGGGCAGAGCGGGCGATCGCGGAAGCGTCGAGACGAATCGAGGAACACGAGCGCGACGGTGCCCACGTAACGGAGGTGTTGAGGCAGCACTACAAAGCGGTGACCGAAGTCGGCCTCAACTCGTTTCGCGTCCATTGGGTGATGGCGCCATTTGGCAGGCGTTGGCTATTTCCACCTGATGTCCTCGTGCTAGGCGCAGAGGGCGCAGAGCAAGACAAGGATCGACGGCGCCAAGCGGTGCTGGAGG
>JBKPCW010000005.1:0-6107 GCA_046727555.1 Candidatus Dormiibacterota bacterium
GCGCCTGCACGAGAAGCCGAACGCCACCCAGATCCGGGCGTGCCGCCCCTGGCTCGACGCGGAGATCGAGGTGGTGCGGCCGCGCCTCGTCGTCCTGATGGGCGCGACGGCCGCCCAGGCGGTGATGGGGCCGGCTTTTCGTGTCAGCAAGGACCATGGGCGGGTCATGCCGTCGCCTTTGCGGGTCCCGGTGCTCGCCACCGTCCATCCCTCGTCCATCCTCCGGGCCACAGACGACGAGTCGCGGGACGCCGCGCTGGCCTCGTTCATCGCCGACCTGAAGGTTGCCGCGCGCCACTCCTGAAGTCACACATCCCCACGAACTCAGAGGCTTCGCCTTGAGTTCGCGGGGACCCCTTCTAGAATGCGCCAGGCATGGCGCTGCTACCGCTCGACGTCCAGAACGCCTACCGCGACCGCTACCGCGCGTTGCGCCCGGGCTGGCGCCCGAGCGGCGACCAGCTCGAGGCGATCGTCCGGGGCTACGTCACGCGAGACTCTCGGGTGCTGGATCTCGGCTGCGGCCGGGGCGGCGTGGCCGAGGTCATCTGGCGCGACGTCAGGCTAGCGGCCGGCGTCGACCCCGACCCGCGCTCGCTGGCCGAGCACCGCGCCGAGGGCATGGCGGTCGTCCGCGCAATGGGCGAGAGCCTGCCGTTCGCGGCCGACTCGTTCGACCTCGTGGTCTCGGTCTGGGTTCTGGAGCACCTCGCCGACCCGCTCGGCGTCTTCATCGAGGTCCGGCGCGTCCTCCGGCCGGGCGGGCACTTCGTCTTCCTGACCCCGAACATGCGCAACCCGCTGATGCTGATGAACCGGATCGGGCGCGCGGTGCCGGCGCTGCAAAGACGCCTGGTGCCGCGGGTCTACGGGCGCGACGAGGCGGACACGTTCCCGGTGCGCTACCGGGCCAACACCGAGCGTGAAATCCGCGCGCATGCTCTCGGCTCGGGACTTCGGGTCCACGACCTCCGCGCCGTGAAGGACCCGACCTATCTCGCCCTGAACGGCCTGATGTTCAACGCCTCGGTGCTGTCGGAGCGCCTCATGCCGAAGGGGTGGGGCGTGCACCTGCTGGGAGACCTAGTCCGGGCCCAGTAGGTAGCCCATCCGGCGCGGTGTCCGCGCCAGCTGGGAGACGAAAAAGCCGGGCGTGCGTCCCTGCTCCTCGGCGGTCTCCTTGGCGATCATCGCCCGGCGGACGACCATCGCGCCCCAGGAGCGAAGCGGTTCCGGTGGGAAGGCGCGCGGCCGCGTGTTGACCATCGGCAGGCGCACCGCGTCGGTGTCCGCGCCCGTGATCAGGTCGGCCAGGACCTCGCCGGCGATGCGCGTCGGAGCCACGCCGTTGCCGGTGTAGCCGGTGGCGTAGTAGACGTTTGCGTCGCCCGCGCGTCCCATCGCCGGCAGGTGCGTGGGCGAGACGTCGATCGGCCCGCCCCACGCGTCTTCGATCGGAACGCCGGCGAACGAAGGAAACATGAGCCGAAAGCCCTCGGCCGTCTCGGCTACCGCCCGAGTGTCGTGAGTGAACATCTCGTCGACGGCGCGACGTGCGCGGCCGCCGCCTCCACCGAAGGCGATCCGGCCGTCGGGAGTGGTCCGGAAGTAGCGCAGTGACGTCCGGAAGTCGCTGATCAGCTCGCCGCCGGTCCAGCCGATCTCACGCAGGCGCTCGGGCGCGGGCGCGGTCATCACGATGTAGCTGCTCCAGGCGACTAGCCTGCTGTTGAGCTGCGGCCAGCCCACGCCCCAGGCGTTGACCGCGAGAACGGCGTGCCGGGCGCGGACGAGACCGTTCGGCGTCACGGCGGTGGTCCCGTCCAGTCGCGTGACGGACGTCGCCTCGTGGATCCTGACGCCGCGCTCCAGGACGACGCGGCGCAGCCCACGAACGAGGCGGGCGGGCTGCACGCTCGCGCCGTCGCGCATGAAGGCGCCACCGCGAAAGGCGGGCGAGGCGCACCGCGCCCTCACCTCGTCGGCGGAAAGCTCGCGGAGCTCATCCGCCGCGCCGACCTGGCGGGCGAGCTCCACCATGTCCTCGCACAGCTTCTCGTGCGCGGTCGCGGTGACGGCGTACATGTAGCCCCCCGCGCGGTACCAGGCGTCGATGTGGTTGCGCTCGCAGAACTCGCCGATCTGCTTGATGCTCGCGCTGATCGCGCGGCACGCGCGCACGGCCGCCTCCGGGCCGTAGAGCGTGACCAGGCCGTGGAGCTCGTCCCACCAGCCGCTGGCGAAGCCGCCGTTGCGGCCGCTCGGCCCGCCGCCGCAGATGTCCTGCTCGAGCACCACGACGCCGAGGTTCGGGTTGCGCGCGGTGAGGAAGTAGGCGGTCCAGAGGCCGGTGAACCCTCCCCCGACGATGACCACGTCGGCGCCGGCGTCGCCACGCAGGGGCGGGCAGGGTTGCCCAGGATCGTCGGCCAGCGCCTCGCGCAGCCACCAGCTGCGCTGGGCGCCGGGCGTCAGCGCCAAGCCGGTCAATTTCAGCACCGGATGTGGACAATACCAACCATGAGCTTGAACACCATCCTCCTCGTGGTAGCCCTCATTGCGTTTGCGCTGGCGGTCATCGGGTTCTCCTGGCGGAAGACTGACCTCATCGCGGTCGGCCTGGCTCTCTACACACTCAGCCTCCTGCTCGGCCACGGTCTTTCCAACCTCAGCATCAGCACGATCCTTTTGATCCTGGCCTTCATCGCGTTCGTACTGGCGGCGTTCGGCTGGCGCTACCGCAAGCTGAACCTGATCGCGATTGGCCTTGCGCTCTGGATGCTGTCTCTGATCATTTAGCGGCCGCCGGCACCCTCGTCGCGCCGCCGCCCGTGAGCCGGGCGGCGATCACCACCGGGATGATCGTGACCAGGATCACGAACGACACGACGACGTTGACCTCGGGCAGGCGCTGGCCGAGGCGGATGGCGCCGAAGATCCACAGCGGCAGCGTGTTCTGGGCGCCCGCGGTGAACGTGGTCACGATCACCTCGTCGAAGGAGAGCGCGAACGCGAGCATCGCTCCCGCCACGACCGCGGTCGAGATGAGCGGCAGCGTGATGTCGCGGAAGACCTGGAAGCCGCTGGCGCCGAGGTCCATCGCCGCCTCGAGGAGGGAGCCCTGGGTGCGCCGCAGCCGCGCGAGCACGTTGTTGTAGACGACGACGATGCAGAAGGTCGTGTGGCCGACCACGATCGTCAGCGTCGACAGTGAAACGCCGCCGAAGCTGAACGCGGCGTTGAGCGCGATGCCGGTCACGATGCCCGGCAGCGCGAGAG
This sequence comes from Candidatus Dormiibacterota bacterium, assembly GCA_046727555.1. Taxonomy (GTDB): domain Bacteria; phylum Chloroflexota; class Dormibacteria; order Dormibacterales; family Dormibacteraceae; genus 40CM-4-65-16. The sequence goes on from JBKPCW010000005.1 coordinate 3,280, forward strand.
GCAGGACGAACAGAAGGCTCACGACCTCCTTGCCGAACCACGTCATGCGGTGGATGGCGAAGGCCGCGAACGAGCCGAGGACCAGCGCCATCACGGTCGCCGCGAGGCCGACCTGGAGCGACAGGCCGAGCGCGCGGCGCACGTCGGGGTCTTCCCAGGTCGACGTGAACCATTTCAGCGTGAAGCCGGGGATCGGCCAGCTCTGGATGTTCGACGTGTTGAACGCATAGAAGAAGATCAGGAAGATCGGGATGAACAGGAACAGGAGCACGACCACGACCCAGATCCGCAGGAAGATCCGCGTCCCCAGCCCTTCCATCCGCTACAACGCCTCGAACGCGCCCAGGCGGTAGGCGAGGAAGAGGTAGATGGCCATGATCCCGATCGAGACCATCGCCAGGGCGGCCGCGAACGGGATGTTGTTGGCGATGCCCACGTTGCTGTAGACCACCGTGCCGATCAGGCTCGAGCCCGCACCTCCGACGAGGATCGGTGTGATGTAGTCGCCGAGCGTGAGCGAGAACGTGAAGATCGACCCTGCTACCACGCCCGGAAGCGCGAGCGGCAGGACCACGTCGCGGATCGTGCGGAACCTCCGCGCCCCGAGGTCTGCCGCCGCCTCGAGCAGCGATTCAGGCACCCGCTCCAGGGCAGCGTAGGTCGGGATGATCATGAACGGCAGCCAGATGTAGGAGAAGACGATCCACATCGCGATGTTCGTGTAGCCGATGTTGGCGGGCGGCAGGCCGATCGACTGCAGGCTCCAGTTGAGGACACCGTCGTGGTTGAGGATCAGGATCCAGGAATAGACGCGCGCGAGATAGCTCGCCCACAGGGGCATCAGGACGGCCGCGAACAGCAGCGTCTGCAGGCGGCGCGACGCGACGCGGGCCATGAAGTAGGCGAACGGAAAGGCCAGGACGGCGTCGGTCACCGTCACCGCCGCGGCCAGCAGGACGGTGCGGCCGATGATCGTCCGGTACGCCGGCTCGTCGAGGATGCGCTGGAAGTTGTTCGTGTTCCAGACCTCGACGATCTGGGTCGTGAACGGGTTGGTGGTCCAGAACGCGGTGATGAGCAGCAGGACCAAGGAGGCCAGGTACACGGCGACGAACCAGAGCAGGGGCGGCGTCAGCAGGAGCAGCGGGCGCAGCCAGGCATGGCGCCAGAAGAACGCCGAAAAGGGAACGGCCCCGCCCCCTTTAGAGGAGCGAGGCCGTCGGGCGGCGGTTACCGCCATCCCTCTACCCCTTGATCGTCGTCCAGGCTGAGACCCACTGGTCGTAGGGGATGCAGTTCTGGCTGCCGTCGTCGCAGGTAGCGATCGGCGTCTTCCAGAACTTGATGGTGTCGAAGTAGGTTCCGGGAGCGTCGGCGTGGTACTGGGCGCACGAGCCGGGCTGCAGCGCCTCCATCTGGGCGCAGGCCTGGGTGTTCACCGGCGTCTCGCCGAAGAACAGGGCCTGCATGGCCTGCACCTTGGCGGTGCTGACGTATGCGGTCCACAGGTACGCGCAGTTCGGGTGCGGCGCCTTGGTCGCCAGCATCCACGTGTCACCCCATCCGGTCGCGCCCTCGCTCGGGATGGTGTCGGCGACCGGCGCGTGCGCGGCCTTGAGCTGGATCGTCTGGTACGGCCAGGCGGCGCCGATGTAGACATCGCCGTTCTGGAACATCGAGATCTCGTCGGAGGCCAGGCCCCAGTACTTCTTGATCAGCTGGCGCTGGTCGCTCAGGAGCTTGACCGCGGCGTCGAACTGCGGCTTGGTGAGCTCGTACGGGTCCTTGATGCCGAGCTTCGGCTGCGACTTGCTCAGGTACAGCGCCGCGTCGGCGATCGTGATCGGGTAGTCGTAGGCCGTGACCAGGCCTTTGTTGGACGCGTCGTAAACGGCCGCCCAGCTCGTCGGCGGGTTGGCGAACTTCTTCGTGTTGTACAGAAGGACGTTCGGGCCCCACTGCAGCGAGATGCCGTAGTGGACGCCGTTGACGGTGTTGTACGGCGGGTTCTTGAAGTAGGTCTGGAAGTTCGGCCAGTCGGGGATGAGCTTCTCGTTCATCGGCCGCACGTCGCCGCCGTAGATGAGGCGCAGGTCGGCGTCACCGGACGCGGACACCATGTCGTACTGGCCGCCGCCGCCGTCCTTCATCAGGCTGACCATCTCGTCAGATGACCCGGCGTACTTGGCGTTGACGGTGCAGCCGGTCTGCTGCGTGAAGAGCTTGACCCACGAGTCGTCGACGTAGCCCTCCCACGCGATCAGGTTCAGCTGGCCCTCGCCGGTGCCAATCTTGTCGAGCGCCTTCAAGCCCGCGGTGGGCGGCTGTGCGAGCGTGTTGCCGGTGTTGCTGTTCGTCTGGCCGCACGCTGTGAGCAGCAGCGCCGCGACGGCCGCGAGTGCTCCAAACTTCATGCCTTCCTACCTCCGTTGTCGAGCACGTACGTGTGGTCTGGTGTCCAGGCCAGCCTCACGGGCCGGCCCTCGAATCTCCGGGCGTCGCCGGTGGCGTCCATATTCTGACGCACCGCCACGAGCTGCTCTCCGCGGTCGAGGTGGACCACGTAGCGGGTCGACATGCCGACGTAGACAACCTCTTCGACCGTCCCCGGCTCGACGACCATGCCCGGGTCCGGCGCCTCGCCCTCCGCGAGCATGCGGATCTTCTCCGGCCGGACGACGAAGCGCACGCCGTCGCGAAGGAGGACGTTGGAGATGCCGATGAAGCCGGCGACGAACTCGGTCGCGGGCCGCTCGTACACCTCGGCCGGCGTCCCGATCTGCTCGATGCGGCCGGCGTTGAAGACGGCCACTCGGTCGCTCATCGTC
>JBKPCW010000006.1:0-4024 GCA_046727555.1 Candidatus Dormiibacterota bacterium
GGAGGTACCCGTCCCCCACCTCGATCCAGGCTTTGGACCGGCCCATGCGCCGGCTGTCACCGCCCGCGAGCACGAGGAGCGTCGCTTCCACCAGTATTAAGTCTCGCCGTGAAGGCGATCGATTTTCACGTCCACCTGCCCACGCCAGAGTGGCTCGACGTCTCGATGCAGGGCTTTGTGGAGGCGGCGGAGTCCTACTTCCGCTCCAAGGTCGCGCGCCGCTCCCTCGACGAGCTGGCCCGCGAGTACGACGCGCTGGACGTCGTCGCCGTGCTTCTGGCCTGGGACGCCGAGACGGCGACGGGCCGGCCGCGCGTCCCGAACGACCTGGTCGCGGAGGCCGTGCGCGAGTATCCGAAGACGTTCGTCGGCTTCGGCAGCGTCGATCCGCTCAAAGGCGAGCGCGCGGTCGCCGAGCTGGAGCGCATCGCCGAGCTTGGGCTCAAGGGCGTGAAGCTGCACCCCTCGCTCCAGGCCTTCGCCCCCAACGAAGAGCAGCACTGGCCGCTCTACGAGAAGTGCCAGGAGCTGGGCCTCATCGCGCTGTTCCACACCGGGACGAGCGGGATCGGCGCCGGCCAGCCCGGCGGCCAGGGCATCCGGATCGACTTCGCCCGGCCCATCTGGCTCGACGCCCCGGCGGCGGCGTTTCCAGACCTGAAGATCATCGCCGCCCACTTCGGCTACCCGTGGCACCTCGAGCTGCTGGCCATGGCGCTGCACAAGACGAACATCTACATCGACATCTCCGGCTGGGGGCCGCGCTACATCCCGACCGAGGTCATCCGGGACATGAAGGGCCGCCTGCAGGACCAGTTCCTCTTCGGCAGCGACTACCCGTTCATCCAGCCGCAGCGCAGCCTCGACGAGCTGATGACCCTCGACATTCCCGAGCCGGTGATGCAGAAGCTGCTGGTCGACAACGGGAGGCGGCTACTCGGTATTGCCTGACTTGTAAACCGCTACTTGACACGGCCGCGAGTCGCGGCCGATCGTGCACACGTGGCCGCCACCGCCGAGGTCCAGCGCCGCCTCCTCCTCGCCGAGTCCGACTGCCTCCTCGACGAGGTCGAGACTCTCCGCCTTCTCGACGAATGCGAGGCGCCGGCCCGGCTGCGCGAATCGATCCGCGCGCTGCAGATCAGGCTCGGCCGCCGCAACCCTCCCGTCGCGCCACCGACGCTCGACGCTGCGCACGACCTCGTGTTCGCGGTCCAGCAGCGGCTCATGGCGCTGAACCCGAAGAACCCGCGGCCGCATCGCCACCAGGGCCGGCCCGGCGGGCAGCCGCTGATGACGCTCGTGCGCGAGGACCGCAGGTGGAAGGTGCTCACGCTGCCGCCGCCGGCGGCGAACGGCGAGGACGAGGAATGGATGGAGCTCGTGGAATCGACCGTCGAGCGAGCCTGGGACCGTTGGTGCTACGCGCAGCAGCACGCGGCGCGCGCCGCGCGCCTGCAGCTCAGGGCCCGGCTGGCGCTGGCGGTCGCGGACGCGGCGTGGGGCAACTACTGGGGTCTGCTGCAGGAGGCGGAGCTGATCAGGTCGCGGCTCGCTGCAGGAAGGCGCGCAGCTCGTCTGCCCTGACCGGCGCGTCCGAGGCGCGGACCCGCGCCGCGAACAGCTGGAGAAAGCGGCGCAGGCCGGCGTCGTCGAGCATGGTGGCGGCTTCGATGATCTCGGCGGCCGCGCCCCGCGACGCTGGGTCCAGGACCCGCGTCAACGTGTCGGCGAACTCGTCCGGAAGCTCGTGCATTGCCTTGCGGTGACAATTAACCCATGCAGCCGGTCGTCATTGGCAACGTGATCTGGGAGCCGAGCCCCGAGGTCGTGGAGCGCAGCCGGCTGAAGCGATTCATGGACCGCCACGGCGTCGAGACGTTCGAGGAGCTCCTGCGGCGCGCCGACGACGACATCGAATGGTTCTGGGACGCGGCGATCCGCGACATCGACGTCGCCTTCTACCGCCGCTACGACAAGGTGGTCGACCTCTCCCAGGGCAAGCCGTGGGCGAAGTGGTGGATCGGAGGCCGCATGAACATCGTCCACAGCTGCCTCGACCGCCATCGCGACGGCGAGCAGCGCGACAAGACGGCGATCATCTGGGAGGGCGAGCCGGGCGAGGTGCGCCAGTTGACCTACGCCGAGCTCGACCGGCAGACGTCGCAGCTCGCGGGAGCCCTGCGCAGGCTTGGCGTCGGCCAGGGCGACCGGGTCGGCATCTTCATGCCCATGTGCCCGGAGGTCGCGGTCTCGGTCCTCGCCGCGGCGAAGATCGGCGCGGTCATCATCCCGTTGTTCTCCGGGTACGGACCGGAGGCGATCGCGACCCGCCTGCGCGACGGCGAGGCGAAGGTCCTGATCTGCGCGGACGGTTTCTACCGGCGCGGCCAGGTCGTGCCCATGAAGGAGACCGCCGACCGCGCGCTGGTCGGCTGCCCGTCGGTGAAGAAGGTGATCGTCTACCGGCGCGTGGTGCGCGAGATTCCCTGGACGCACGGCCGCGATGAGAACTGGGAGGTCCTGGTCGAGGACCACCCCGACCGCGCACGCACGGAGGAGCTCGATCCCGAGGACGCGCTGATGATCATCTACACGTCCGGCACGACCGGCAAGCCGAAAGGCACGCTGCACGTGCACGGCGGCTTCCCCGTCAAGGCGGCGCAGGACATGGCGCACTGCTTCGACGTCGGTCCCGACGACGTCGTGTTCTGGTACACCGACCTCGGCTGGATGATGGGCCCCTGGCTCATCTTCGGCACGCTCGTGCTGGGCGCGACGATGCTTCTCTACGAGGGCACGCCCGACCACCCGGCGTCCGACCGCCTGTGGCGCATGGTCGAGCAGCACAAAGCGACGGTCCTCGGAGTGTCGCCCACGCTCGTGCGCAGCCTGATGACGCGCGGCGACGAGGCGCCGGCGCGCCACGACCTATCGAGCCTTCGCATCCTCGGCGGCACGGGCGAGCCGTGGAACCCCGAGCCCTTCAACTGGTACTTCAAGCAAATCGGCGGCGGCCGCATCCCCGTCATCAACTACACGGGAGGGACCGAGGTCTCAGGCGGGATCCTGTGCGGCAACGTCATCAGCCACCTGCGGCCGTGCTCGTTCGCGGGGCCGGTGCCCGGGATGGCGGCCGACGTGGTCGACGCCGACGGCCGTCCGGTGCGTGGCGAGGTGGGCGAGCTGGTGATCCGCAACCCGTGGCCAGGCATGACGCGCGGGTTCTGGGGCGACCGCGAGCGCTATCTCGAGACGTACTGGAACCGCTTCGAGAACGTTTGGGTCCACGGCGACTGGGCTTACGTCGACCCTGAGGACGGGCTGTGGTACGTGCTCGGCCGCTCCGACGACACGATCAAGATCGCCGGCAAGAGGCTCGGGCCCGCCGAGGTGGAATCGGTGCTCGTCGGTCACCCCGCGGTCGCGGAGGCCGCGGCCATCGGCGTCCCGGACGAGATGAAGGGTGAGGTGCTCGTGTGCTTCGTCATCCTGCGCTCGAAGCAGGACGCGAGCGACCGGCTCGCGCACGAGCTGCAGGACCTGGTCGCGGCGGCGCTGGGCAAGCCGCTGCGGCCGCAGGCGGTGCACTTCGTCGGCGACCTGCCGCGGACCCGCAACGCCAAGATCCTGCGACGCGTCGTCAGGTCCGTCTACACGGGCACGGATCCAGGCGACCTGTCTTCGCTCGAGAACCCCTCAGCGTTGGCCGCGATCGGCGCGACTAGAAGCTGAGGACTTTATCCGCCTCCATCGTCAGGCGCACCAGGTCAGGCGGCGTGATGTACTTCGCGTTCGGTGTCAGCATCTCCGGCAAGACCCCACGGGCCTCGGCGCAGCCTTTTCAAACGTAGACGCGAACTTCCTGGTCGAGGCATTTGTCGAGCAGGTCCCGTAGCGGCGGCACGCCCAGGCCCACGACGTTGGCGATGACGTCGGGCTTGACCAGCTCGGCGGCGTCGCCGGCCAGCGCGATCGCGACCTCGGTGCCCGCCGGCCTGGCACCGTTGACCGCGATGTGGAA
>JBKPCW010000007.1:0-6686 GCA_046727555.1 Candidatus Dormiibacterota bacterium
TACATCACTTCGCTCGAGATGGCCGGGGCGTCGCTCACGGTGCTAGAGCTCGACGACGAGCTGACCGGGTTCTGGGACGCGCCCGTCCACACGCCGGCGCTGCGTTGGGGCGTCTGAGGATCTAAGTTGATCAGCGCAAGGGTCATGGACGCGACCACGATCACCTCCTGGATGCGCGAAATCGATATCGCCGTCCGCGCCGAGCGGGACCACCTGGTCCAGCTCGACGCCGCGATCGGCGACGGAGACCACGGCACCAACATGGTCAGGGGGTTCGAGGCCGTCGTCCAGGCCCTCGGCCAGGACAGTGGATCGCCGCCGGGCAGGCTCCTCATCCTCTCCGGCCGCACGCTCGTCTCCACGGTCGGCGGAGCCAGCGGTCCCCTGTGGGGCTCCGCGCTCCGCAGCGGTGGCCGCGTGCTGGGCGACCAGGCGACGTTCGAGGGGCGGGAGCTGGTCGAGGTGCTGGCCGCGGCGCTGGCGGCGGTGAAGGACCTCGGCACCGCGGCCGTCGGCGACAAGACGATGGTCGATGCGCTCGAGCCGGCGGTGGAGACCCTGCGCGCGCAGCTCGCCGAAGGGGCAGCCGTGGCCGAGGCGATCGGGGCCGCCGCGGCGGCCGCCGAGGACGGGATGCGCGCGACGATCCCGCTCCAGGCGCGCAAGGGTCGCGCCTCCTACCTGGGTGAGAGGTCCGTCGGTCACCAGGACCCGGGTGCTACATCGACCGCCCTCCTCATCCGAGCCCTCGAGAAGGCGGTCCGCCAGGAGACGTAATGGCCGAACATGCCCTCCGGGGCGTGAGCGCCGCGCCCGGGGTCACGGCAGGCCCGGCGGTGGTCCTCGGCAGCTTCGACGATGACTCCGTGGCCGTCGAGCCCGAGCGCCGCGCGGCCGAGCTCGATCGGGCGCGTGAAGCCCTTGGAGCCGAGATCGCCGCGCTCGAAGAGATGGCCGGCCGGCTGCCCGCCGCCGACGCCGAGATCATCGAGACCGGCGTGCTGATGGCCAGGGATCCGACTCTCCTCGAGCGGATCGAAGCGCTCGTGTTCGAACATGGCCGCTCTGCACCTGCCGCGATCGCCCGCGCCGCCGAAGAGCTCGCGGCCGGCATCGCCGAGCTCGACGATCCGACGCTCGCCGAGCGCGCCGCCGACGTGCGCAGCCTTGGCCGCAGGGCCGCGGCGCGCGCCGCGGGGGCGACGCATGGGCAAGGCGGGGTGCTCATCGCGATCGACCTCGGCCCGGCCGACGTGGCCGACCTCGGCCTGGCCGCGCTCGGCGCGGCGCTCGCCGAGGGCGGGGTGACCGCGCATGCGGCGATCGTCGCCCGCTCGCTCGGCCTCCCGATGGTGGTCGGCCTCGGCGCCGACGTCATGGGCATCGAAGAAGGCGAGCTGGTGGTCCTCGACGCGGATCGCGGGATGATCGTGCGCCGGCCCACCGCGGAACGGGTCGAGGCCGCAGGCCTGCACGCCGAGGGAAGACGGCGGGCTCGCGAGGACGCGCGAACGCGGCGAGACGAGCCCGCGCAGACGCTGGACGGCCATCGCGTCACAGTGCTCGTGAACGCGGCGACGATGGCGGAGGCGATCGAAGGGTTCGAGCAGGGCGCCGAGGGCATCGGGTTGCTCCGCACCGAATTCCCGTTTCTCGATGCGCAGGCCTGGCCCTCGGTAAAGCGCCAGGTCGAGTTCCTGGAACCCATACTCGCCAGGCTCGCCGGCCGGCCGGCGACAGTGCGGCTGTTCGACTTCGGCGCCGACAAGACGCCTCCGTTTCTGCACGGAACGGACCAACGTGGCATCGACCTGCTGCTCGAGTCCCCCGAGGGATTGCGCGCTCAGCTCACGGCGATCGTCGACGCGGCCAGGGGCGGTGAGATGCGGATCCTCGTGCCGATGGTGACCAACTCCGGCCAGGTGCGGGCGATCCGCCAGGCGGTCAATGGTCGCGCGCGGGTCGGGGCGATGATCGAGACGCCGGAGGCGGCTGAGCGCGCGGAGGAGATCGCGGGAGAGTCCGATTTCCTGAGCCTCGGCACCAATGACCTCACGCAGCTCGTGCTCGGCCTGGACCGCGAGCGCTCGAAGTCGGCTCCGGTGCTCGAGCCTCGCGTGCTGCGCCTCATCGACGTGACGATCCGCGCCGCGCACAGCGCGGGCATCCTGGTGGACGTGTGTGGCGAGGCGGCGTCCGACCCGAAAGCGATGCCTGTGCTGGTGGGCCTCGGCGTCGACGAGCTCAGCGTCGCCGCGGCGCGCGTCGGCCAGGTCCGGCAGTGGATCCGCGAGCTCGACTACGCGACCTGCGCGGCGGAAGCCAGGAAGCTACTCGACGAGGGCGGTCACGCAGGCGGCGAGCGCGTCTAGCGCCGCGGGGGCGTCCTCGCCCTCGGCGTTGAGGTCGAGCAGCGTTCCGCCCCTGGCCCCGAGGGCGAGCACGGCCAGGATGCTCTTCGCGTCAGCGACCTTGCCGTTGACGCCCACGGTCACGCGCGACCTGAATCGCATCGCGGTCTTGACGAAGTTGGCCGCCGGGCGCGCATGCAGCGCGATCGTGGCCGGAAGTGCGACGCGCGCCTCAGAGCTTGTTTGCGCCACGCGCGTCCTCCGCCGCTCGCGCCACGTCGTCCAGGTCCTGGCCGGCCGACGACATGACCGCCGCGGCGATCGCGCCCTCGACGAACGGCGCGTCGACGAGCCGGACGTGTCCGTTGCTCCGTCCCTCCTCGAGGAGGTGGCGCACGGTCAGGATCGAGCTCCCGAGGTCGGCCAGGACGACGACGCCGCGGCCGCCGTCCGCGCGCTGGATCGCGCTCCAGACCGAGTCGCCGGTCGTACCCAGTGAGCCGTCAGGACCTCCGCCCGCGGGCTCGATGCGAACCTCGGGACCGGCGACCTGGGACGCGAGCACCGCGAGGCCGTGCGCCAGCTCGTAGCTGTGGGAGACCAGTACAATCCCGACCAATCCTTCACGCTCCTTCGGAGATCCGGACGACGGCGCTTAGTCTACACTATCGACAGCGATTCAGCAATGCCGAATAGCAAGCCGGAGAGGCGCAGGGCTTCGATCCAGTCGCTCGACCGGGCGACCGCGATCCTCAAGGCGCTCGCGAGCGGTCCGCGACGGCTGGGGGTGAGCGAGCTGGCCGACCGGCTCGGCCTGGCCCGCCCGACCGTCCATGGCCTCCTGCAGACGCTCGAGGCGCACGGATTCGTCGAGCAGGACCAGTACTCCGACAAGTACCAGCTCGGGCCCGGCCTGCTCCAGCTCGGCTACTCCTACCTCGACCTCAACGAGCTGCGCGCCCGGTCGATCGGCCACGCCGATCAGCTGGCGAGCCGGACGCACGCGGCGGTGAGGGTCGGCGTCATGCACGGATCCAGCGTCGTCGTGGTCCACCACGTGTTTCGTCCGGATGCTGCGTTCGGTGTGCTCGAGGTGGGCCTGCAGCTGCCGCTGCACGCGAGCGCGCTGGGCAAGGCGGTGCTGGCCTTCGCTCCGGCGCAGGTCGTGGAGGACCTGCTCGCGGAGCCGCTGCAGCGTCTCACCAAACAGACGCTCAACGCCGACCAGCTGCGGCGAGAGCTCCTCGTCACGCGCGACTCGGGGATCGCGACCGAGCGCGACGAGGCCGTGCTGGGCGAGTCGAGCGCGGCGGCGCCGATCTTCGACCACGGCGGCCAGGCCGTAGGCGCGATCGGGGTGGTCGACTCGACCGATCGCATCTTTCCGCGCGGGCTGGCGCGCGGAGTGGCGGCGTCGGTGGGTGAGGCCGCGCGCGGGATCTCGCGCGAGCTCGGCGCACCGCGCTGGCCTTACGCGGCCGAGGCGTAGCGGCAGCTATCTTCTGCGCCATGGCGCAGGTCCATACCACGGGATTGCTGGTCGAGTGCCGTGATGAGCCCGGGGTGCTGCATCGAATCACCGAGGCGATCCTCCGCCACGGCGCCAACATCACCTACGTGGCGGGCGGCGCCGCTCGCCGCGAGAACATCGCCGAGCTGCAGCTCGAGGTCTCTGGGGCCGCCGACGAGGCGCGAATGATCGCCGACCTGGAGGCGGTGCGCGGGGTGACCCACGTCGGCATCGTGCCCACGTTCCAGGTGATCTACGGCAAGCGCGTCATCGTCATCGGCGGCGGCGCGCAGGTCGGCATGGTCGCCCAGGGGGCGATCTCGGAGGCCGACCGCCACAACATCCGCGGCGAGCGGATCTCCGTCGACACCATCCCTCTTGTGGGCGAGGAGCAGCTCGCGGACGCCGTGCGGGCGGTGGCCAGGCTGCACCGTGCGCGCGTGCTGGTCCTGGCCGGAGCCTTGATGGGAGGCGAGATCACGCAGGCGGTGCGCGAGATTCGCGAGGCGGGCATCCTGGTCCTCTGCACGAACATGGCCGGCTCGGTGCCCGACGCGGCCGACGTGGTGGTCAGCGATCCCGTAGAGGCGGGCGTGATGGCGGTCATGCTCATCGCGGACACCGCGAAGTTCGACATCGAGCACGTCCGGGGCAAGCGCTTTTGACCCGAGGCGTCGCCGCGGCCGCATGCGTGGTGCTGCTGGCGGGGTGCTCGTCGACCGATAAAGCCGCGCCAACCCCGATGGCGGTCCTGACCCCGGGCTGCGGCCAGACCCCGGTGCTCGAGGGCGGCCGCCCAGACTGGCTCGAGGCGGCGGGCGCGCACAACAACCCGAACAGGGTGCCGTACGTGATCGCCAAACCCGCGGTCGCGGCGGGATTCTTGTTCGGCTACCCGCTGACCGCCGGCCGGACCAACCCGAGCAACAAGATCCTCTGGGTGGTCGGCCAGCCGCGCAACGGCTCTCCGCTGGACATCCGGGTCAAGCCCGCGAACGCCGCCACGCCGGTGATCACGGTCTCCGTCCCGGCCGACGCGGGACCGGGCGAGATCTACCCCTCGGTCGTCGACGTGTCGGCGGCGGGCTGCTGGGACTTCGATCTGCGCTGGGACGGCCACGAGGCGGGCCTTCAACTTCGCTACGGCTGAGGGGGTGGCCGCCGCCGCGCGACGGCGGCCACCGGAACGGCTACGAGGGATCGTGCGGCGAGTACGGATCGCCCGACGTCGGGCAGACCGCGTCGTGCGGCGAGAACGGGTCGTTGCAGTACTGAGTCGTGCGCTGGACATTGATCAGCTGCCGGTCGTTGCCGGCGTTGACCGCACTGCCGCCGGCGCCAAGCACGAACCACGCGGTCAGCACCAGCGCAACTACGGCGAGGACGGCCATTGCGAGCGCGATCGGCCGGGACGGAACGCTGCGAAAGCCTTGTCGGATCTCCACCTTCTTCTTGCCTCCTGAGGCCGATGTCCGGCTGGGGGCCGGGCGACGCCACCGACGCTATGGAGCCGCGCCTTTCACGAACAGCGGGCAAACCACCTGTTCAGGTACCCATGCAGGTACCCCTTTTTAGGAGTTCAATACCCCGTAAGCCGATGCCCTCCGGATCCCTCCCGGAAATCGACGTTCGGCTCAGCCCGCGCGAGCGCGAGGTTGCAGCCATGGTTGCGGAAGGACTTACCAACCGCCAGATCGGGACGCGCCTGTTCATCTCGGAGCGGACGGTCGACGGTCACCTGGAGCACATCCGCGAGAAGCTCGGCGTCGGCACTCGAGCCCAGGTGACGGCGTGGGTGATCCGCAACGAGTCTGCGGAAGTGGCGGCCCCTGCCCCCACGCCCTCAACCGTGGTGGCCGCGCCGCGGTGGCAGTTCGCCCACCCGCGCGCGTGGGTGGCCGGAGCGTTGGTGCTGGCGCTGCTTGCCGCCGGGGCAGGGGTCTTGCGGCTGACGGCGCCACCGCCGCCGATGATCCGAGCGTTCGCCGGCTCCGACTGCGCGCAGCCCACCTACCCCGGCGGCTGTTACGGCGGTGATGGCCAGAAAGCCGTCGACGCCAAGCTGGCGCGCCCGACCTCGATCGCCGTCGACGGCAAGGGAGTCGTCTACATCGCCGATTACGGCAACAAGCGGATCCGTCGGGTCGCCGGCGGGATCATCACCACGCTGCTTGGCGGCGGCAAGGAAGCGCTCGCGGACGGCGTGCTGGGCATTTCCGTCTCGTCGCAATCGCTCGGGTACGCCAGCACCGTCGCCATCGACAGCCATGGCGTCCCCTATCTACTGACGAGTCGGGCGGATGGGCTCGAGGTCTGGAAGATGGTCGACGGCTTCGCCTACCACGTGGTCTCGCTGGGCCCCTCGAACATCGATGTCCGCCAGAATTCCCCCGACTTGCCGGTGGGCGGCCTGGTCATCAGCAAGGAGGGCGTGCTTTTCATCGCGGATCGAGCAGGAAATCGCGTGCTGAGGTACGACGGCGAGCTCACGCCTTACGCGGGGACCGGAGAGCCCGGCTACACGGACGGAGGCGACTCGAGGAGCGCCAGGCTGGATTGGCCGATCGGCCTGGCCCTCGACAGTCAGAACAACCTCTACATCGCGGACACCGGAAACCACCGGATTCGAAAGGTCGATCAAGCCAAAGGCACGATCACGACCGTGGCCGGCGCAGGGGAATTCGAGGGCAACGGTGGCGATGACGGACCTGCCAGGAAGGCGCTCCTCAGCATTCCCTTCGACGTTGCCGTCGCCCACGACGGCACGATCGTCTTCACCGACACCGGGAATCACAGAATTCGAGCGGTCGCGCCTGACGGAAATA
>JBKPCW010000008.1:0-3629 GCA_046727555.1 Candidatus Dormiibacterota bacterium
GCCCAACGGAATCGTCCCCGCTGAATCGTACAGGGAGACGTTGGCTCCAGTGATTGGCTTGCCGTTCGCCGCCTCGAATACTTCGACGCGGAGGTCCTGCGCACCAGCGCGGACGCCGGCAATAACGATTGCCACAGCGATTGGAATAAAGCGCAGCTTCATAAGCCCAGCGATTTGAGGAACAGGTAGTTAGTGGCCCGTTGGCAGGCCTAACTAAATGACGCTCCATCGGTCAGCCGCGTGACTTCACCACGACCTTAGACCTTAAAGGAGGGCGTCCTCGCCTAAACCCTCTTCCGCGCGTTCTCTTTGGCGCGCTTTGCTCCTCGGCGGTGGCTCGGCGGCCATCTGCTGCGCGCGTTTTCGGTCCCTCACCAGCTCTCTCACCCACGCCTCGACCCGCTCCGCCTGGTCCTGGTCCAAGGTTGCTTCCTCGTGCTGGATCGGGCCAACGGCAGCACCGCTGCTCTCGACGACGATCGCCCGCAACAAGGTCTCCCACGAACTGGCCTGAAGTCCTTCGCCGACTGTTCTCATCATCAGCCAGTCGGCGAGATTCGCCGGCCTGTCGTACACCTGGACCTCGAACCGAACGAGGTCGCCGCGCTGCTCCGACAGAAAACGAATTGCTCCTGCCAGCGGATGCCCCATCAGTGTCACCAGCGTGGCCTCGCTCTCCGTCATCTGTTCGACGCGCACCTGGACGTTGCCACGCACCGGCAATGACATGGTGATCGTCGCGCCGCGATCGAGAACTACGGGCGCGTCGGGCTCGGCAGACACACTCATCGTCAGCGGCATGAGTTCGGCGAACCGCATCCGAAATCGCGTGAAGAGTTCTTCAGGAGTCGAAACACTGCCGGCAATGTCGACCCAGTAACGCTTTCTCTTCAGCAGGCCAACGCCTTCTTCCGGCATTTGCTCGGGCAGCGAGTCAGCCAGCTTTCGCAATCCGCTGTCCAAAGGAGTGGGCTTGATCCGAAATACACCCGTCAACGCATTCGTCCCCGGTGTTCTGATCACGTTGCCTTCGCTCAGCATGGTGAGCTGACTTTCCGTCAGTGGGAGTTTGACGCCGAGCAAGCCGGCCATGCTGATGCCGGCCGAGGCGAGGAAGGATGGGATGGGAACGCGCGCGGGAGAGCGACCAGTGATCTCACTCAGCTTGTCGATCATCTCATTGAGCGTCGTTCTCTCCTCGCCGGCGACCTCGAGGACGCGTCCGTGCAGATCGGTTCTTCGCGCCGTCTCCGCGAGCGCCGCGGCCAGATCTTCGACCCAGATCGGTTGGAACTTATCGTCGCCGCTGCCGATGACGGGAACGACCGGGAGCGACCTGACCATGGTGAGAAGGAGCGAAATTACGTCGTCGCCGGGTCCGTAGACGTTACCCGGCCGAAGAATGGTCCAGCCGCCGGCGAAGCCGCGAACGATTTCCTCGGCGCGGCGCTTGGAACGGTGATAAGGAGACGTACCTGCTTCCGCCCCCAGGGAAGATATGTATATGAAGCGGCCCACCTTACACCGTTCGGCCTCGCGCACCATCGATCGCGTGCCTTCGACGTTGACGCTGTCATAGGTGAGGTCCGGTGGGAATTCCTCCATGATTCCGGCGAGGTGGACCACCAGGTCGCAGCCTTGCGCGCTGCCGCGTAGCGCGGCCTGGTCCGTAATCGCCGCCGGCCACGACTCGACACCACTGGGCCACGATTGCGCTTTTTCGTCGGTGTTCCGGCTCAGTATCCGGATGGTATGACCCGTCTGGCGCAGTTCGTTGACGGCCGCCTGCCCAACGACACCGGTTCCACCCGTCACCAACACTTTCATCGCCGATTCTCCGCAGCCTGGCCCTCGACGCGTACCTGGCGCCGAACGATTCCATGAGCGGGATGGGCAGATTGGGTGCCAATCACCGAAAATGCGTGACCGCTTGAGCTTGCACCTCGTCAATTCGGGAGACACGAGACCCGAAATCGGGCATGGGGAGGGGGAAGTTGTTGTCCAAAGCCGCGTGGTCGGTAGCATTCCTTGCACTGGCAGGATGCGCCGGACTCAAAGAGCCATACGTCGTCGGAGCGGCAGGTCCCTGGAAACAGGGCTACGGCCTGCAAAATCTTCAGGGAATCCAGCTCGCCGTCGAAGAGATCAACAAGGCCGGCGGCATCGATGGTCATCCGCTGCGGCTGATTAGCCGCGACGACGACGGCGACGGCACCATCGCCGCCAAAATCGCTCAGGATTTCGTGTCCACTCACTCCATCTCGGCGGTGATTGGCCACGTCAACTCCTCCGGTATGCTCTCGGCGGCGCCGGTCTATGATGGACAGCTGGCCGCAGTGGCGACCAGCGCGACGTCTCCCGATCTCACCGGTATCTCGAGCTGGGTATTCCGCATCATCTCCAGCGATTCGCTCAACGGCATCGCCCTCGCCAACTTCGCCTCGAAGTTCGGACAGCGCGCCCCGGCGAGTGTCGCCGTGCTTTATGAGAACAACACTTACGGTCGCGGACTGGCCGATTCGTTCCGCCGCTCCTTTCACGGTGACATTCTGAGCCTCGACCCGATCAACGCCGATCTGCCGACGGCCGAGCCCTACATATCGTACCTCAAATCGCGTAAGCCGCGGATCGTGTTCGTGGCGGGCCGCGTCGCATCAGGCCTGAAGATTCTTCAGGAAGCGAAACGCCAGGGGTTCAATCCCATTTTCGTCGGCGGTGATGGGTGGCAGGGGATTCTGGCCGATACCGCGACCTCAGAAGGCACTTACATCGGAATGTCATTCACACCGGAAGATCCGTCGCCGGCGGCTCGGGCCTTTGTCGCTGCCTTCACCAAGAAGTTCAGCACCGCGCCCGACGCCCATGCTGCGCTCGCCTACGACGCGACGAAGCTCATTGCCCAGGCGCTCAAGGAGAAGGGTCCCGATCGACGAGCGATCCGCGACTACTTGCGCACTCTGAATCGCGAGACGGCTTATCCCGGCCTCACCGGGCCCGCCTACTTCGAGGACACCGGTGATCCGGTTGGCATGCGGTTCAAGGTGTTTCGGGTGCACGATGGATTGCTGACCGTCGCGGAGGCAAGATGAACGTCACGCCCATCCATCTTTTCAGGTTCCAGACGATTCGTCAGGTTCTGAGCGTTGGATTCTCGTTCCTTATCGTGCTGATGCTGGCGGCGGGTGCGGTCGGCTGGTATTCGATGAACCGCATGGCGGACCAGGTCACCAGCACCCTCGCGGATGCCCAGGCTGATGCGAAGCAGGCGTCTGATTTCTCCAACGTCGTGACGCAGGAGATCCAGGCAGCCAACACTTATCTCAGCGATCAGGACGCCAAGTCCGACGCCGAATTCCGTCGATTGGGCTGGGAAGCGCACCGCCTGCACCGCAACTTCAGCGCGCATCGTGATGTAATGGCCGAGCAGATCACTCGTCAGGTCGCCATCGACACGACGCTGGCGCGGGTCGAGGCGTCGTTCGCGCTTTCTCACAGATTGACCGACCTCGGCCGACTGGACGAAGCACACGCCGAAGCGCAGCAGGCGCGGAAGATGGTGCCCGGCCTTCTCGAGCAGCTCACCGGACTCTGTCTCTTATACACATCTGACGCTGCCGACGACTTGTACA
>JBKPCW010000009.1:0-10849 GCA_046727555.1 Candidatus Dormiibacterota bacterium
CTTCGCCCGGCCGTTCCCGTCCGCCTGCCGGCGGGCCGCCCGGCACTCCGGGCAGCGGCGAGGCTCGTTCTGGAGCCCGCGCGACTGATAGAACTCTTGCTCTCCCGCCGTGAAAAGGAACTCACGGCCGCAGTCGCGACAGGTCAAAGTCTTGTCCACGAATGTCACCGTCAACGTCAGAGGCCTCCCCTAGTAATCGCGCCGAGGCCCGGACGATGTGGCGGCCGGACTAACCCTCCGCGTGCGCGGCGATTCTAACGCGGTTGCCAAACATTTGGAGGCGAATCCTCACAAGCGTTTACCTGGCCGCTACGGCCCTTTCCTCCTCCTCCACCTCGACCGGCGGCGCCCCGAACCCCGTCCCGGCCCGGCCGGAGGTGAGGGGCACCTCCTTCATGAACACGGTGGCGATCAGGCCCAGGACGAGGATGGCCGCGGCGAAGATGTAGATGTCGTGCAGCGAGTCGGCCAGGGCGGCCCGGATGGCCCCGATGACGGCCGGCGGGAGCTTGGCCAGCAGGCTCGGGTCGAGGATGGCGTTGGCGTTGCCGGCGTTGGGGATGTTCTTGAGCGTCTGCGGCGGGATGCCGAGCGATGACAGCCGCGCGTTGAGGTAGTCGGGGAGCCGGTTGGACAGGACCGCGCCCAGGACGGCGCTGCCCACCGTGCCGCCCAGGTTGCGCCAGAACTGGATCTGGCTCGAGGCGACGCCGAGGTACTTCCGAGGCAGTGCGGTCTGGACGGCCGTCAGGTACAGGGGGAAGGTGATGCCGATGCCCAGGCCGACGACGACCAGGCTGGCGACGACGCGCCATTCCGGCACCGTCGGCGTGATCGCGGACAGCAGCCACATGCCGAGGATGACCACCGCCACGCCCAGCGTGCCCAGGAACCGGTAGTACTTCACGCGGCGCATCAGGAAGCCGGTGGCCGTGCTCGCCGCCAGGAGGCCGAACATCATCGGCGTGATCAGGGCGCCGGAGTTCGTCGCGCTGATGCCGAGCACGCCCTGGAACACCAGGGGCGTGAACAGGATCGAGCCGAACATGCCGAAGGCGGTGATGAAGCCGACGATCATGCTCACCGAGAAGACCGAGTTCTTGAACAGGTGCAGCGGCACGATCGGCTGCGCGGCCCGAGACTCGATGAAGACGAACGCCGCCAGCATCACCGCGGCGATGGCGAGCAGCCCGCTGACCTGCGGCGAGGTCCAGGCGTGGTCCCTGGTGATCGAAAGCGCGATCAGCAGCGGGACGATTCCCGCCGCCAGCGTCAGGGCGCCCCAGAAGTCGATGTCGCGCCACGACGCCCTGGAGCGGACGTAGGGGAGGCCGGCCAGGACGACGAGCACGGCGATGATGCCGACCGGGATGTTCACCTCGAACACCCAGCGCCAGCTCCAGTGGTCGGTGATGAAGCCGCCGGTGGTCGGGCCGACGATCGAGCTCAGGCCGAAGACGCCGCCGAAGAGGCCGGCCAGGCGGCCGCGCTGCTCGGGAGGGAAGAGGTCGCCGATGACCGTGAAGACGGTGGCGAAGAGCACGCCACCGAAGATTCCCTGCACCGCGCGGAAGAAGATCAGCTGGGTCATGTCCTGGGAAAGGCCGCATAGAGCGGACGCCAGGACGAAGCCGACCATGCCCACGAGCAAGAACGGCTTGCGGCCGAACAGGTCGCCGAGCTTGCCGGCGATGGGGGTCATGGTCGTGCTTGTGACCAGGTAGGCGGTCGTCACCCAGGCCAGGCGGTCGAGCCCGTGCAGCTCGGCGACGATGCGGGGGATGGCGGTGCCGACGATGGTCTGGTCGAGCGCGGCCAGCAGCAGGGCGAGCATCGTCCCCGCGGTGGCCAGGATGACGCGGCCCCGCGACAGGCCGTGAGTTATCGACTTCACCTCTTCGGTCACTTCCCCAACTCCTTTCTGGCCGTCTCCACCAGCGTCAGGCACAGGTGTCTCAGCTGCGCCAGGTCTTCTTTGTTCATGCCTTCGGCCATCGCGTACTGGTGGGCCATGCCCTCCTTCCAGATGCCGCCGATCATCGTCCGTCCCTTCTCGGTCAGCCGCGCTTTCACCGAGCGCCGGTCGGCCGGGTCGGGCACCCGCTCGACCAGGCCGTCGCGCTCGAGGTGGTCGACCAGCCCCGTGATGTTGCGGGGCGTGGAGTCCACGCCCTCGGCCAGGTCGCCGAGGGCGGTGTCGCCGCACCGCATGAGCCGGAACATCACGCCCAGTCGGCCGGAGCTCAGTCCGTGGTGCTCCGCCCAGCGCTCCTGCAGGAGCATCAGGGAGCGTCCGGCTATCCGCAGGGCCGTGAGCGCTTCGATCGCGGCCGTGTCCACGTTCAGGGGTTCCATCAACGCCCGGAACGTCTTGTCGTAGAGCTTCCCCTCCTCGTCGCGAGCGAGCTCCGACCCACCCAGTTTGAATTGCTTCAATTCGGGGTCATTCATAGTGAAGTGCTTCATTATCCCTAGATACAGGTTTCGCCTGCAAGTTATTCTCCCGACGACGTGATCGTCGACGCCCACCTGGACATCGCCTGGAACGCCATCTCGGCCGGGCGCGGCTTCCTGCAGGCGCCCGCCCCCGGCTACCTGGTGAGCCGGCCGGCTCTGGTCGCGGCCGAGGTGGGGCTGGTCTTCGCCACCCTGTACACCGCGCCGGCAAGGGCCACGCGCTCGATGCGGACGCGGTTCGTCTATTCGACTCCCCACGAGGCCTACCTCATGGCCACCGCGCAGGTGAACTACTACCGCTCCTGCGGCCTCGATCTGCTCGGCACGAGGGAGGAGGTTTCGTCCTACGCGCGAGGGTGGCGGAAGGGGCGGGTGGCGGCCGTAGTCCTGATGGAGGGCGCCGACCCGGTCGAGGACCCGGCGCAGCTGGGCGCGTGGACCGAGCGCGGGGTGCGCATCATCGGCCCGGCGTGGGGAAAAACGCGCTACAGCGGCGGGACCGGTGCGCCCGGCGGCCTGACCGAGCTCGGCCGGCAGCTGCTCAAGGCCATGGCGCGCAAGAAGGTGATCCTGGACCTGAGCCACATGGCGGACCAGGCGGTGGCCGACGCCTTCGAGCAGTGGCGCGGCCCGATCATGGCCTCGCACAGCAACGCGCGTGGCCTCGTGCCTGGCGACCGGCAGGTGACCGGCGAGACGGTCGCCGAGGTGGCGCGGCGTGGAGGAGTGGTCGGGGTGAGCTTCTACCAGCAGCACCTGCGCAAGTCAGGTCGGGCGACGCTGGAGGACGCCGTGAAGCACGTCGTCCACCACGCCCGCGCCGCGGGTTCACCGGAGCACGTCGGCCTGGGGACCGACCTTGACGGCGGCTTCGACGCGCGCCACGCGCCGATCGACAACCTGCTGCGGCTGAAGGAGCTGCGGGCGCGGCTGCGCCTGCACTTCAACCAGGCGCAGGCTGACGGGATCATGGGCGGGAACTGGCTGCGCTTCCTGGAGCGCTCATTGCCCGCCGCACGCGCCGGCACCGCTCGTGGCTGAAGTCAGCGCCCGGTCGGCCGCCCTCGCCCGTGGCTCCCGCCTCGAAGCGGTCACGGTCGTGTGGATGGCGCTCGAGGCGGCGCTGGCCCTCGGCGCCGGGATCGCCGCTCGCAGCGTGCTGCTGACCGCCTTCGGGGCCGACAGCGTGATCGAGCTCTTGAGCGGCGCGACGCTGTGGTGGCGCCTGCGGGTCGAACGCCGGGGCGGCGACGAAGCCCCCGTCGACGCCGTCGAGTCCCGGGCGACGCAGATCTCCGCCGTGCTGCTGGTCCTGCTTTGCGCGTACGTGCTTCTCAGCTCGCTCGCGGGGCTCGTGCTCCACGTGGAGCCGGAGCGCTCGTGGCTCGGCGTCGCGGTGGCGGCGTCGGCGGTCCTCTTGATGCCATGGCTCGCACGCCAGAAAGGGATTGTCAACCGGACCCTCAAGAGTCCCGCGCTGCGCGCCGACATCGTCGAGTCGGCGACGTGCGCGTACCTGGCCGGCGTCACCCTGGTGGGCGTCGCGGTCGACGCGCTCACCGGGTTGTGGTGGGTCGAGTACGTCGCCGCCGTCGTGCTCCTGCGGTGGCTGATCCCCGAGGCCCGCGAGGCACTCGAGGAGGCGCCCGGCTAGATCATCGCCGCCACTTTCCTCGCCGACATGAACGCGAATCCCATCCCATGCCCGGTGAAGCCGGCGCACAGGTAGACGCCGTTCATTCCCTCCAGGGGACCGGCCAGGGGCAGGCCCGACTCGGTGAAGCCCATCGTCCCCGCCCACCGGTGCGTGACCTCCTTCGTCGCCCCCAGCTCGCGCACGGCGTGATCCAGCTTCTCCTGGATCTCCGGGGTCGGCTCATCGTCGAACGTCTTCTCCGTCTCGAGCGTCGTGTCCCGCCACCCGCCAAGCAGCACCTCGCCGCCGGCCAGCTGCCGCCAGTAGCGGTAGCCGAAATGGGAGTACACGGGCATGTCGACCATCCGCCGGGACTCGGGCGCAGTCGCGAGCATCTGCGCCCGCGTGGGCTGGATCTTCACCTCGGGCAGGAGCTGCGAGGTGTAGCCGTTCGTCGCCAGGATGACGACGCCGGCCTCACACTCCGCCTCACCGGCCGTGACCAGCACGCTGTGGGCTTGCGGGCGAAGCGCCGTCACGCCCACGCGCTCGCGGATCGCACCCGGTCGGGCCTGCCGCGCCAGCGCCGCGACCATCGCCGCCGGGTCGATCTCACCGTCGCGCGGGTTGACCAGGCGCGTGCCGTCCCAGCGCGACTGGAATCCGTCCTCGGCCAGCAGGTGCTCCGACTCGATGAGCAGCGCCCTCTCCTCCTCACCCGAGGGGACGATCGCGCTCCCCAGCCGGCGGTGCCCGACGTCCTGCCCGCGCGCGGCCTCGATCATCCGGTCGTGGTTCTCGTTGGTGATCTCCCACACCTCGCGTGCCTTCTCGCGGCCGTAGAAACGCACGGCCTCTGCGTAGCTGGAGGCGACACCGGCGAGCAGAAAGCCCGCGTTGCGGCCGCTCGCGCCCCACGCCACGTGCTCGCGCTCCACGAGCACCGCGGCGATGCGCTTGCGCTCGAGGTGCCACAGGAGGCTCGTGCCCGCGATGCCGCCCCCGACGATCAGGACGTCGGCCTTCTCGGGCAGGCGGCCGGGGTACTTCTCGGGCGGCGGAGCCCAGAACGGCGTGCTCATGACAGCAAATAGAATCAGGTAGCAAGTGGACCATGAGAGCTACGACGTCCTGGTCGTCGGCGGAGGGCTCGCCGGCCTCAGGGCAGCGATAGCTGCGGTCGAGACCAATCCGCGGGTGAGGGTCGGAATGGTCTCCAAGGTTTACCCGATGCGCAGCCACACCGTCTCGGCTGAGGGCGGCGCCGCGGCCGCCATCGCGCCCGGCGACTCTTACGAGACCCACGCCTTCGACACCATCAAGGGCTCGGACTACCTCGCCGACCAGGACGTCGTCGAGGCTTTCGTCAGGGAGGCGCCGATCGAGATCATCCAGATGGAGCACTGGGGCTGCCCCTGGAGCCGCAACCCGGACGGCACGATCGCGGTGCGGCCGTTCGGCGGCATGACGACGTGGCGGACGGTCTTCGCCGCCGACAAGTCGGGCTTCCACATGCTCCACACCGTCTTCCAGACGTCGTTGAAATACCCCCAGATCACACGCCACGACGAGGCGTTCGTGACCAAGCTCCTGGTCGAGGACAGCCGCTGCGTCGGCGTGGTCGCCCTCGACATCCGGACCGGCCGGTTCGACGCCATCACGGCGAAGTCCGTGATCCTCGCCACCGGCGGCCTCGGCCGCGTCTACGCCTTCACCACCAACGGCAACATCTGCACGGGCGACGGGATGGCGCTCGCGTACCGTGCCGGTGTGGGACTGAAGGACATGGAGATGGTGCAGTTCCACCCGACAGGGCTGCCCTTCACCGGCATCCTGATCACCGAGGCGGTGCGCGGCGAGGGCGGCTATCTCCTCAACAGCGAGGGCGAGCGGTTCCTCAAGCGCTACGTGCCCAACAAGATGGAGCTCGGGCCACGCGACATCATCTCGCGGGCGATGATCACCGAGTTCGATGCCGGCCGCGGCTTCGAGGGGCCTCACGGCAAGTACATGCACCTCGACGTCCGCCACCTCGGCGAGGCCGCGATCGACCGCAAGCTGCCGTTCATGCGCGAGCTCGGACGTGAGTTCCTGGGCATCGACATCGTCACCGACCCGATCCCGGTGCGGCCGGTGCAGCACTACATGATGGGCGGCGTCGACGCCGACATCTCGGGCAAGACCGAGATCCTCGGCCTCTACGCCGCCGGCGAGTGCGCCAACGTCGGCCTCAACGGCGGCAACCGCCTGGGCTCGAACTCGCTCCCCGAGTGCCTCGTCTTCGGTGCGGCGGCGGGGCGCGCGGCGACGCACTACGCGAGCACGGCCAAGTCGCCGACGTCGAACCCGGTCGACGCGATGCTCTGGGATGAGGCCCGGCGCGTCGAGTCCGAGTACCTGGAGAAGAAGGGCGGCCAGGAGCGCATCGGCCCCATCCGTGAGGAGATGCAGAAGGAGATGGACGCGGGCGCCGGCGTGTTCCGCACGAAAGAAGGCCTCAGCAGGCTGGCGAGGAACCTCGGCGGGCTCCGGGAGCGGTTCGAGAAGGTCAAAATCGACGACTCGAGCCGGACCTTCAACACCGAGATCACCGCCGCGCTCGAGCTCGACTTCATGCTCGAGGTCTCGACCGCGATCGTCTTCTCCGCTCTTGCCCGCGAGGAGTCGCGTGGCGCGCACGCGCGCGTCGACTTCCCGGAGCGCGACGACGCCAGATTCCTCAAGCACACGGTCGCGTACCACACCAATACGCTGGCGCCCCGGCTCGACTACAGCGACGTCCGCATCACGACATTCCAGCCACAGGCGAGGACCTACTGAGTAATGCCCGAGAAAATGATCACCATCCGCGCCACGCGTTACGACCCGGGGAAGGACGAGGCCCCACGCATCCAGGCCTACGAGATCCCCTTCTACGACGACAGCATGGTCGTCCTCGACGCGCTGAACCACATCAAGTCCCACGTCGACGGCAGCCTCAGCTACCGCTGGTCCTGCCGCATGGGCATCTGCGGCAGCTGCGGCATGACCGTCAACGGCACTCCCAAGCTCACGTGCAACGCGTTCCTGCGCGACTACTGGCCGCGGCCGGTGACCGTCGAGCCCCTGCACAACTTCCCGGTGATCCGCGACCTGGTGATCGACATGGACGACTTCATGCACAAGCTGAAGTCGATCAAGCCGTGGATCATCCGCAAGCAGGAGCTGCCGCTGGGCGCGCGCGAGCATCGTCAGACCAACGATCAGATCGACGACTTCCGCCAGTTCAGCCAGTGCATCAACTGCATGCTGTGTTACGCGGCGTGCCCCGTCTATGGCCTCAACAGCGAATTTTTGGGGCCGGCCGCGACCGCGCTTGCGCGGCGCTACAACCTTGACTCGCGGGACGAGGGGTTGAAGGAGCGACAGCCCATCGTCGGCGGGGCCGAGGGGATCTGGGAGTGCAGCTTCGTCGGCGAATGCTCGGTCGTGTGCCCGAAGGGCGTCGACCCGGCGAAGGCGATCCAGCAGACCAAGCTCGACACCACGATGCGCTTCGTCCTGCCGTACGGCAACCGGGATTGAGCACGGAGGCGCGGACCTCGCCGCGCGAGTACCCGTGGCGAATGTCGCCCACGTGGTGGGCGCGCAACCGCCACTACTTCCTTTACGTGGTGCGTGAGTTCACCTCCGCCCCGCTCGCGGTGTGGCTCCTGTGGCTCCTCTACGACATCAGCCAGAAAGCGCTCGTGCACCCGCGTGCCTTCGCGATCTTCAGCGTCGTCTGCCTTCCGTTCGCTCTGTACCACAGCTTCACGTTCCTGAGCCTGGCCGGCTCGATCATCCACCTGAAAGTGCTCGACCGGCCGGTCTCGTCACGACTGATCGTGATGTCGCAGTTCGCTCTGTGGGCCGGCGCGTCGGCGGTGATCGGGCTCCTTTTGATATGGCTGAGCAAGTAGCAGAGCCGCGCCGCCCGGCGCTGATGCACCTCTTCTGGTGGTTCATGTTCGCCCAGGGCGGGGTGATCGCCGCCATCCTGCTGCCAGTGCACATCGTCCTCAACGGCATCCTCGGGCCGCTGGGGGTCGTCGGCGTCGTCCAGCCGAGCAACACCACGATCCTCGCCAACCCGATCGTCAAGCTGTACCTGCTGGTGCTGATCGCGGTTCCGTTCTTCCATTTCGCGCACCGGCTTCGCTACCTGCTCGTCGACCTTGGCGTGCCCGCGGCGAAGAGCGTGCCCGCGCAGGTGATCTTCTACGGCGGGGCGATCGCGGTCACGCTGCTCACGATCTACGTCCTGCTGACGACGGCGCCGCTCACCTTCTAGGCGTGTACTCAGTCGAGGTCGTGCGGGCGCCCGAGCTCGGCAACGCGAGCTTCGTCGTGGCGAGCGGCGACCAGGCTGTGGTCATCGACCCGATCCGCGACATCGAGCGCTACCTGGCGATCGCCTCCGACCACCACGTCAAGCTCGGGCGCGCGCTCGACACCCACCTGCACAACGACTACGTGTCCGGCCGGCGCGAGCTGGCCGCGGAGGCCGGCTCCAACGTCGACGAGCTGGCGGTCGGAGGCGAGATGGCCCTCGGTGAGGTGACCATCCGCGCCATCCACACCCCCGGCCACACGCCGGACCACAAGAGCTACGTGCTGAGCGAGGGGGGCAGGCCGAAGGCCCTCTTCAGCGGCGGCGCGGTGATGCTCGGCGCGATCGCCCGGACCGACCTCTTCGGACCGCACCTGGCTGTGCACCTCGCGCTCGAGGCCCTCAGCACGCTGCAGGCTCGGCTGCGCGACCTGCCCGACGACGTCGCGGTCTATCCGACGCACGGCGGGGGCTCGTTCTGCGGCACCGGCGGTCGCAGCGGTTTCGAGACGACGCTCGGCGCCGAGCGACAGACCAACCCCTTCTTCCGGACGACGGAGGTCATGCCATTCCTCGCTCGCTTGCTCGACCAGCCGCGCTATCCGACCTACTACCGCGACATGGCGGCCGTGAACAGGGGAGGAGCGCCGCTCATCGGCGTGACTCTGCCGCAGCTGGCGAAGCTGACGGCCGCCGAGGTCGCGCAGCTGATGGACAGTGGCGCGGCGGCCGTCGACGTGCGCCACGGCCGCGAGTACGACCGCGGCCACATCCCCGGGAGCTACAGCGTCGGCGTCGACGGCCCGGTGAGCGCGTGGGTCGGGTGGCTCATCGCGCGCGGCCGGCCGCTCGTGCTGGCCGGCGGCAGCGCGGCGCAGAACCGCATGGCGCAGCGCCAGCTGCTGCGCATCGGGTTCGACACCATCGCGGGCGAGCTCGATGGCGGCATCGACGCGTGGGGCTCCAGCGGCCGCGAGCTCTCGAGGTTCGAGACCGTCGACGTCGAAGACCTGGCGCAGTGGGTTTTGAGCGCGGAGCCGATGACCGTGGTCGACGTGCGCGACGAGCACGAGTGGTCGAGCGGCCACGTTCCGGGCGCGGTCCACATGTATGTGCCCGACGTACCGGCGCGGGCGGGCGAGGTCCCACACGAGGCGCCAGTGGCGGTGCACTGCGCGTCTGGTTATCGCGCCGGCATCGCGGCGAGCCTGCTGGAGCAGGCCGGACTGAAGAGGATCATCCACGTCAACGGCGAGTACTCGGACTGGGACCGCCTGCACCTCGCGCAAACCAGGGTTTAGACTGACCGGCAGCGCCGGCGGCTTTAGCGGGGGGTCTGGGCCATGGGGAAGAGGCTTCTGGTGGCGCTGGTCATCGCGGTCTTTGCGGTTGCGATCGCACCGACAACAGCCGCCGCCTCAGTCAGCACGTCCACAGGAACGTTGTCAGACGGCGCCAAGTGGCTGATCGAGGTGCCGAGCAACTGGAACGGCACGCTGCTCCTCTACAGCCACGGCTACGTCGTCCCCGGGAGGCCGAACCCGGCGCAAGACGCCGCTATCGATGATCCGCTCACCCACGGATACCTTCTGAACGCGGGCTATGCGCTCGCGGGCTCGTCGTACGCGACCACCGGCTGGGCGCTCAAGGACGCATTCGACGACCAGATAGCGACGCTGGACCTGTTCGATGCTTCCGTAGGCACGCCTTCGCGGACGATCGCGTGGGGCCACTCGCTCGGCGGCATCATCACCGCAGGGCTTCTGCAGAAGTTCCCCGACCGTTTCGACGCCGCTCTGCCGATGTGCGGCGTGGTGGCCGGCGGTGTCGCGGTCTGGAACGAGGGCCTCGACGCCGAGTTCGTGATCAAGACGCTGCTCGCGCCCACCTCGAGCCTGCAGCTCGTGAACGTGACGTTCCCGGCTCTCACCAACCTCAACACCGGCGAGGCGATCCTGGCCCAGGCCCAGGCCACGCCACAGGGCCGCGCCCGTATCGCGCTCGCGGCTGCGGTCGGCGATCTGCCCGGCTGGTTCAACGCCGCGACGCCCGAGCCGGCTTCGAACGCATACGCGACCCAGGAAGCCAACCAGTTCGCCTGGATCACGCAAGTCGACGGGCCGTTCCTCTTCTGGCTGCGCGGGGAGATGGAGGCCCGCGCGGGCGGCAACCCGTCGTGGAACACCGGTGTCAACTACGCCCAGCAGCTCGGGCGGTCCATCGACAACGAAGAGGTGCAGGCCCTCTACGCCGCGGCGGGTCTCGACCTGAACGCAGACCTCGCGACGCTGGCGAGCGCGCCGCGCGTCAGCGCCGACCCGAGCGCGGTCGAATACCTGAAAACGAACATCGTCTTCAATGGACAGCTGAGCGGCAAGCCGGTCCTGACCATCCACACCACCGGC
>JBKPCW010000010.1:0-22457 GCA_046727555.1 Candidatus Dormiibacterota bacterium
TGGGAGGCGTTTGGAGGCACACGCTGGGGGACGGCCCGAATGAATCGGGCCTGCAGCTTCCATTCGTCTACCTGATCAACCCGGCCGCACGGGCCTTATCGCGGGGGAGGCAGGCCTCCCCCGCGAGCCCCCTCCTTCCACAGTCGACCACTGGGAGGCGTTTGGAGGTACACGCTGGGGGACGGCCCGAATGAATCGGGCCTGCAGCTTCCATTCGTTACCTCAACAAACCGGCCGCACGGGCCTCCTCTTTCGTCATTCAACAGCCCGGATCGCCGTAGTGGCCGCAACAGGTCCCCCTCGTCCGACGGCCGAGGTTGGCCGCGATGCGGCGCACACGATCCAGCGGCGAGAGGTCACCGGCGAACAGATTGCGGAGAAACGTCGGCGGTCCGCTCATTCGTAATAGTTGTTGTTGTACTCGATCCATCCCGGGTTTGGGCAGCCGCTCGATGTCGCGGCGTGCGTGCAGTGCACGCCGTACCGCGGGCCCGGGTCGATGTACAGCTGGCCGTGGATGATGACGCCGTCGCCCTTGTGCGCCGGAACGGGCTGCGCGAGCGTGGTGTTGTGGTCGACCTCGAGCAACTCGCCGGTCGCGGCGCGGACCTCGAACCGCTCGTGGCCGCCGCTTTCGACCGGGTCAGCGAGGACCGTGGCGTCGAAGGTCACCTCGGCGCCGTTCGTGCTGTTGGCGATGTCGTTGTGCAGGCCCTGGTCGTCCGGCGAGTCGCGGCCGCCGCAGGCCGTGAGCAAGATCACGGCGGCGAGGACCGCCGGCAGCCTCACGTCGCCAGCGCCTGCTCCAGCGTGATCTTCCCCTCGTAGAGGGCCTTGCCGAGGATGACGCCCTCGGCGCCCACCGCCCTTACGCGCCGCAGGTCGTCGAGCGAGACCACGCCGCCCGAGTACTGGAGCTCGTGGCGCGTCATCTTGCGCACCCTGCCCAGCGTCTCGAGGTCCGGGCCGCCCAGCATTCCATCGCGGTCGATGCACGTCAGGATGATTCCGGCCAGGGGAAGGTCGGCCCAGCGGCCCACCAGCGCGCTGAGCGTCACGGGGTCGGTGTCGAGCCAGCCGCTCACCGCCGCCTTGTTGTCGCGCACGTCGAGCGCGGCCAGCACCCGGCCGGCGTGGCCGAAGGCGCAGCGCTCGAACAGGTGCGGGTCGCGTACCGCCGCCGTCGCCATCACGACCCACTGCGCGCCCCCGTCGAGCAGCGCCTTGACCGTGTCCTCGCTGCGCACGCCACCCGCGACCTGGACCTCGACTCCGCCCTTCTCCAGCACCCGGCCGATGACCTCACGGTTGCTCGCCGAGCCGCGTGCGGCGTCGAGGTCGACCAGGTGCACGCGTTTCGCGCCGGCGGCGGCGAAGCGCTGCACCACCTCGACCGGGTCGGGGGCGTAGACCGTCGCGCGCGTGTAGTCGCCCTGCGTCAGGCGGACGCACTGTCCGCCGAGGATGTCGATCGCGGGGATTACGACCACTTCCGCCTGGCCGCCTAGCGGTAGTTGGTGAACTGCAGGGGGACGGGGATGTCCTCGGCGTCGCGCAGCGACTTGATCACCAGCTGCAGAGCGTCCTTGTCCTTGCCGACGACGCGGAGCTGGTCGCCCTGGATCCGGACCTGGACCTTGCTCGATACGTTCTGGATCCGCTTGCGGAGGTCGCGCGCGAGGTCGTCGTTGATGCCGGCATTGAGACGCACCTCGATCTGGCCGCGCCCCTTGCCAATCGTCTTCGGGTCGCCGGCCTGGAACAACTTCGGTGACAGCTGCCTGCGCGCCGCCTTCTCGCGCAGAACCTGCAGCGCCGCTCGGGCCCGGTCCTCGCTCGAAGACTCGACGACGATCACGTCTCCGCGGTGCTCGTAGCTCGTGGCGGTGTCCTTGAAGTCGAAGCGAGTGCCGACCTCGCGGCGGGCCTGGTCGATCGAGTTCGTCAGCTCGGCCGGGTTGAACTCGGAGACGACGTCGAAGGAGTACTCAGCCACCGGGTGTGTGCATGATCGCGTAGATCCCGGCGACGACGGCCACGATGGCCAGGGCCACGCCGACGAGCGAGGAGATCGCCAGGAGGGCGCCGATGCCGGCGGTGCCCTCGTCGAGCGCCTCCGGCGGCGGCCGGTCGTACGGGTCGGGGCCGTAGTCGAGGTCGTAGACGCCTTCGGCGCGCGCCCGCTGCACGAGCTCCTCGAGCACCGGCTTGCCGCCGGCCGGCAGCGGTTTGGCCTCCAGGTTGGCGACGGCCTCCTTGAGGTTGTCGCGGGTTTGGCCGAGCTCGGCCAGGATCAGGTCGAGCGTCTGCATGGCGCCCGGCGTCGGGTGCTCGCGGCGCAGGTCGGCGATGACGCCGTAGATGCTCACGTCGGGAAATCGTACCGTCCCCCGTCAGCCGGGTATCTCGCCGGACAATACACTTACCTCAATGGGTGTGGAAACGAAGCCCAAGACCGCGGTGAAAAAGCCGTCGGTCCATCCGAACACGTGGGTCTTCTTCGACGGGGAGTTCGCGCGCTACAACGACGTGAAGCTCGGCCTGATGACTCACGCGCTGCACTACGGCACCGCTGTCTTCGAGGGCATCCGCGCCTACTGGAACGAGAAGAAGAGCCAGCTCTACCTGCTCGAAGCCGCGGCGCATTACGAGCGCATGCGCCGCTCGGCGAACGTCATGCGCATGCAGCTGCCGTTCTCGACGGAAGAGCTCGTCAACTTCACGCTGGAGCTGCTGCGTCGCAACGAGTTCAAGTCCGACGTCTATGTGCGGCCACTCCTCTACACGTCGAGCGAGGAGATCGGAGTTCGCCTCCACAACCTCGACCGCAACTTCTTCATCTACGCGGTGCCCTTCGGCAAGTACGTGGAGGTCGAGGCGGGCATACGCTGCATGGTCAGCAGCTGGCGCCGGGTGCCGGATCAGTCGCTTCCGGCGCGCGCAAAGGTGACCGGCGCGTACGCACAGTCGGCCCTCGCCAAGTCGGAGGCGGTGGAGAGCGGATTCGACGAGGCGATAGTGCTTTCGGTCGACGGCCACGTCTCCGAGGGATCCGCCGAGAACGTGTTCATGCTCAAGGACGGCGTGTTCGTGACGCCGCCGGTGACCGACGACATCCTCGAGGGGGTGACGCGGTTGCTTCTGATGAAGGTGATCAAGGACGAGCTGAACATGCCCGTCGTGGAGCGGAGCATCGACCGCACCGAGCTCTACACGTGCGACGAGCTGCTGCTGTGTGGCACCGGCGCGCAGATCTCGCCGGTGATCGAGGTCGACCGCCGGCCTGTCGGCAACGGCAAGGTCGGCGAGTTCACGCAGGAGCTGCAGAACATCTACTTCAGCGCGGTGCGCGGCGAGTCGCCTAAGTACAGGGACTGGACGCTCCCCGTCTATTAGCACGGGGGAGGCAGGCCTCCCCCGTGGAGCCCCCTCCGGCTACACACTTTGTCTGGGAGGCGATTGGTAGAACACGCTGGGGGACGGCCGGAGTGAATCCGGCCTGCAACTCCACTCCGTCATGAAAGTCGTCATCGCGCCCAACTCTTTCAAAGGCAGCATGTCCGCCACGCAGGCCGCGACGGCGATCGCGCGTGGCGTGCGCGAGGTGTGGCCCGACGCCGAGGTCGTCGAGGTCCCGGTCGCCGACGGCGGCGACGGCACGGTCGAGGCCCTGGTCTCGGCGAAGCGAGGCGAATACCGCAGCGCGCGTGTCGAAGGTCCGCTCGGCGACCTGGTCGACGCACGCTACGGGCTCATCGACTCCGGCCGCACCGCCGTGGTCGAGATGGCCACCGCGAGCGGCCTGGCACTCCTCGCTCCCGAGCGGCGCGACCCGCGCACCACATCGACCTACGGTTTCGGCCAGCTCCTCGATGCGGGGCGTCGCGACGGCGTGTCCTCCATGATCGCCGGCATCGGCGGCTCGGCCACCAACGATGGCGGCGCCGGGATGGCCCAGGCGCTCGGATGCAGGCTTCTCGACGCGTCGGGCCGCGAGCCGCCTCGCGGAGGAGCCGCGCTTATCGACCTGGCGAAGGTCGAGATGTCGGGGTTGGACCCGAGCTGGCGCTCAATCACGGTCCGGGTCGCATGCGATGTCACCAATCCGCTCACCGGACCCAACGGCGCCAGCCACGTGTATGGGCCGCAAAAAGGGGCGGACCCAGCCACGGTTGAGGAGCTGGACCGCGCCTTGAAGCGTTTCGGTGAGGTGGTCGGTGTCGACGACCTGCCGGGAGCAGGCGCCGCCGGCGGAACGGGGGCCGGGTTGGTGGCGTTCCTCCACGCCGTGCTGGAGCCCGGCGCGCCGCTGGTGGTCGGCGCGACAGGCTTCGACGCCCGCCTCCCGGGGGCCGACCTGGTGATCACCGGCGAAGGCCAGGCGGACGAGCAGACCGCCTTCGGCAAGGCGCCCGGCGAGGTGGCGCGACGGGCAAGCCTGGCCGGCGTACCGGTCCTCCTCCTTGCCGGCAGCAAGGGCCGCGGTTGGGAGGCGTTGAACGAGCTGGGCATCTCCGCGGTGGTGGCGCTCACGGAGGAAGGAATCACCCTGCAACAGGCTCTAAGTGACCCAGAAGGGATGCTTACGCGGGCCACCGTAGTAGCCTGCCGC
This sequence comes from Candidatus Dormiibacterota bacterium, assembly GCA_046727555.1. Classification (GTDB taxonomy): domain Bacteria; phylum Chloroflexota; class Dormibacteria; order Dormibacterales; family Dormibacteraceae; genus 40CM-4-65-16. Next base: position 4,613 of record JBKPCW010000010.1, read on the forward strand.
AGGCATCCATGGGAGAGGTAGAGGACCAGCCGACCGCTAAGGAGGGAGCGGAACCGACCGACGTCCAGCTCGTTCGCGCCTATCGCGGCGGCGACGTGCATGCCTTCGAGGAGCTGCACCGACGCTATGTCGCGTCCATCTTCCGTCTCGTCCGCCGCAAGCTCGGCGACGCCCTGCTGGCCGAGGACATCGCCCAGGAGACCTTCATGAAGGCGCTGCGGATGATGGACCGCGTCGACGACACGTTCAACTTCGGGGGCTGGGTCCACACCGTCGCCCGCAACCTCTGCTACGACGAGCTGCGCCGCCGGCAGCGCGACCTTCGCGCGGACGGCACGACGGAGGAGGAGGACGACGAGCTGATGTCGAACCTCCCGTCCACGGCCCGCGGGTTCGACCCCGTCCTGGTCCAGGAGTCGAACGAGACCCGCCGCCAGGTGTGGCACGTCGCGCAGCGCCTTCCCGAGAAGTACCGGCTGGTGCTCACTCTTCGCGAGCTGCAGGACATGAGCTACCGCCAGATCGCGCGCACGCTGAAGATGTCCGAGAGCGCGGTCGAGACGCTGCTCTACCGGGCGCGGCTGCGGTTCAAAGAGGAGTACCTCGCCTCGCAGCGCGAAGGCGAGCTCAGCCACGAGGAGGCCGTGCCTTTGCTGGCCCCTTACCTGGCCGGCAAGCTCCGCCGCCCGCAGGCCGAAGCCGTCCGCAACCACATCGCCTCGTGCGCCAAATGTGCCCGCCGGGTCGGGCGGCGGCGCATCAAAGACAAGCGCAGGAGTGAAGTCACGTGAGGGTTAGTACAGTAGGTGTGAAATGGCAAGGATAGTCGTGCGCTTCTTCGACGACGAGACGGTCGAGGGCGTTGCCCGCGATCTCGATTTCGACGAGCCCGACTTCCTGGTCGAGGTCGACGACGCCGGCGGTCTCGAGAACAACGAGACGGCCTGGATCCCTCTCACGGCGGTGAAGTGGGTCGAGCTCCAGCGCGACAAGGAGCTGGCCGACACGCCGACCCGTAAGGTGGCGATCCGCTTCCTCGACGGCGAGGTCCTGCGCGGCCACCTCGACGGCACGCTGGAGCGGCACCGCTACGGCGTCGTGCTGCACCTCCACGCCGAGCAGAGCGACAGCCCGATCCGCAAGCTCGGGATCCCGTTCTCCGCGGTCAAAGCGCTCTTCTTCGTGCGCGAGTTCGACGCGCGCGGCGAGGAGGCCGGGACGGCCTCGGACGCCTACCTGGCGCGGCGCACCATGGCGCCACTCCTCGACGTGCTCGAGGAGATGGACATGCTGACGCGGCTGCACCGCGACGGTCTGCTGTCCGATACCGAGTACGCGACCAAGCGGACGCTGGTCCTGGAGCGGCTCTAAGAGACCGGCGGTGGTCCGGTCCGGCGCCACGACCGGCCGTCCCACCAGTACGTCCCGTCGGCAGAGCGCTGAGCCCCCGGTGGGATGTCGGTCGCGGCGTCCCTCCATCGCGCACCGTCCCACCAGCTCGCCCCGTCCGGCGACATCTGGAAGCCGGTGGCCATCGCCGGCATCACCGCCTGGCGACGCGACGACCTGACCAGGACGAAGACCACCGTCGCGACCAGGAAACAAAGGGCGATCAACGACAGGCCGATCACCCAGGCGCCCGTCGTGGAGATCGCGCTGGAAGTCGCGGCGACGTTGGTCGCGTCGGGCGCCATGTCGAATTCCGTCTGCGCGATGCCGCGCGCGGCATCCGAAAGGTCTTTGCTCTCGCCGGTCTGCAGGTGGACGACGAAGAACAGGTCGCCCTTGACGAAGTAGAAGCGGAACGACTTGACGCCGTCCTCGTAGTTCATCTCCACGGCGAACGAGTTCGTCTGCGACAGCGCGGTGAGGTCGCGCTTGAAGTACTTGCTCGTCCGCGCCCCGAGCTTGAACCAGTTGAGCGTGTGTACAGGACCGTTTGACGTGTCGAACTCGAAGACACGCTCGACCAGGTAGTCCTGAGTCACTTTCTGCTGCCAGGCGCGCGCATACCCGGTGACGAAGCCGTACCGGTTGAGGGTCTTCTCGGTGTCCGAGTCCTGGACGAACTGGCCGTAGTCGTGGGCCGTGAACGGCCCGTCGAGCACGTCCGGGCCCGGGGTGTCCTCGATCCAGTCGCTGGACACGGGCGCGAGGTACGCGCTCAGGTCCGGGGTGGGCGTCGCAGCGCCGATCAGCGCCAGGGCGGCGGCCCCAATCCCCAGGAGAGCGAGTCGATTGCGTGCCCGGCTCAGGCCGCGATTCTAGACCGCCCCGCGTAGAATTTCGAACGTGGCCGAACGCAACGGCGCCCGTAACGGAAACGGCTCCGTCAAAGGCTCTTTCAAGGTCAAGGCGGGGCTCGCGCAGATGCTCAAGGGGGGCGTGATCATGGACGTCGTCACGCCCGAGCACGCCCGCATCGCCCAGGAGGCGGGCGCGTGCGCCGTGATGGCGCTGGAGCGCGTTCCCGCCGACATCCGCAAAGAGGGCGGCGTCGCTCGGATGTCGGACCCGGACCTGATCAAGTCGATCATGGCCGCGGTCACGATCCCGGTCATGGCCAAGTGCCGGATCGGCCACTTCGTCGAGGCCCAGGTCCTCGAGGCGCTGGGCGTCGACTACATCGACGAGTCGGAGGTGCTGACCCCGGCCGACGAGGAGAACCACATCGACAAGCACCCATTCAAGGTGCCGTTCGTCTGCGGCTGTCGCGACCTCGGCGAGGCGACGCGGCGGATCGCCGAAGGCGCGGCCATGATCCGCACCAAGGGCGAGGCCGGGACGGGCAACGTCGTCGAGGCCGTCCGCCACGCGCGCGCTGTCAACGCCGGCATTCGCAAGCTCCAGGGCATGAACCACGCCGAGCTCGTCCACGAGGCGAAGCAGATCGGAGCCCCCGTCGAGGTGCTGGCCGAGTGCCAGAAGCTCGGCCGCCTTCCGGTCGTCAACTTCGCCGCCGGCGGCATCGCGACCCCCGCCGACGCCGCGCTCATGATGCAGCTCGGCGTCGACGGGCTGTTCGTCGGGTCGGGCATCTTCAAGTCCGAGGACCCCTTGAAGCGTGCCAAGGCGATCGTCGCCGCGACGACGTACTACGACAAGCCCGAAGTGATCGCCGAGGTATCGGCCGGGCTGGGCGAGGCGATGCGCGGCCTCGAGATCCCGGCCATCCCGAAGGAAGAGCTGCTCGCTGCCCGAGGCTGGTAGCACAAGCAGGACCAAACCCCTCATCGGGGTCCTCGCGATGCAGGGAGCTTTCGCCGAGCACGTCAAGGCGCTCGAGGCCGCCGGCGCGCGCACGCGCCTGGTGCGCACCAAAGAAGACCTCCAGGGACTCGACGGAATCGTGCTGCCGGGCGGCGAGAGCACGACCATGACGATGCTCATGGAGCGCGTCGGCCTGCTCGAGCCGCTGCGCGACGCCATCGCGGGCGGCCTCGCCACGCTGGCGACATGCGCCGGCATGATCGTCCTGGCGCGCGAGATCAGCGACGGCATGGCCGACCAGCACGGCCTCGGCCTCCTCGACATCGGCGTCCGACGCAACGGCTATGGCCGCCAGGTCGACAGCTTCGAGGCGCCCCTGCACGTCGAGGGCCTGAACGGCAAGACCTTTCCCGGCGTCTTCATCCGCGCACCGCTCGTGGAGCGCACGGGCGACGTGACCGTGATCGCGAGCCACGACGGCCATCCCGTGGCCGTGCGCCACGACCGCATCGTCGCCCTCGGCTTCCACCCCGAGCTCAGCGGCGACCTCCGCCTGCACCGAGAGTTCGTGCGCCTGGCGGCCGGACGATGAAGATCCGCACCGCCGGCCTCCTCGACCTCTCGCGTATCGAGGAGATGCACCGCTCGTCGGAGATCAGGCTCAGCGAGGCCGAGCCGCCGGCTGCGCGGCTGTGGTCTCTGCTGAGCTCCACGCTATCGGCGCTGCTGCCGCTGGCGCAGGAGACGCTGATGTACGTCGCGGAGGACGGTGGCAAGGTCGTCGGTTTCATCCAGGCGTCGGGCCAGCCGCAGGCGCTCGAGCTGCGCCGGGCCCGCGTCCTCCAGGTGCTGAACCTGCAGGTGGCCGACGACGCCGACGCGGACGAGGTCGCTCCGGCGCTCGTCCAACACCTGTGCAACCAGGCACTGGAGCGCGGCGCGCTGCGCCTTTTCGTCCGCCTGCCCGACCGCGACGCCCTCCTGCCCGCTTTCCGTCTCCAGGGCTTCCGCCAGTACGCGACCGAGCAGGTGCTCTACAGCGAGCGGCCGAAGCAGCGCTCGGACGAGTTTCCGCTCGGGCTTCGCCCGAGCAAGCGCGGCGACGACCGCAGGCTTTATCAGCTCTACCGCAAGGTCACCCCGCACGGCGTATCCCAGGTCGAGGCGCCGACCTATCGCGAGTGGAGGGCCTTCCATGCCGGTGAGGCCGCGAACAGCCACATCGTCGACCGGATCGAGGTCGTCGGTTGGGTGCGGGTACTGCGCGGTGGGGGGGCTCGGCCCAACACGCTGCAGCTCATGGCCCTCCCCGAGCACCCGCTGCCGGCCGAGCTGGCCGACTTCGCGATCTCACTGGTCAATGAATCGGAAGCGCCTGCCTGGTCGAGCCTGCGTCACTATGATTCGCACATGATCGACGCCCTCCGAGGGCGTGGGTTCAGCGTCCTGGTGACACAGCTCCTGCTGGTCAGGGAGCTCGCGCTCCGCGTGCCGAAGCCGGTTCGCGAAAAAGGACTGGTACCGTCGTTCGGCTAGTGGCTGAAGCACGACAACCCCAACCCCAACCGAGCAGGCAGCCCCGCTGGGACGAGGAGATCGAGCTGCTCGCGCGTGCCCTGCCGCCCGACCTGGCGCGCGCGCTGCACGAGCGCATCGACCCGCGCGAGCTGCTGGAGATCGTCCTCGACCTTGGTCGCGAGCCCGAGGCGCGCGTCCCCGGACGAGAGGTGCTGCTGGCCGATCACCCGGCCACGGCGTCTGACCTCGAGCACGTGGCGAACAACGTCGGCCAGTTCGGCGACGACAACCGTGCCGGCATCGAGCGCACGCTGCACCGGGTCTCGGCCATTCGCAACCGCTCGGGCCGCATCGTCGGTTTGACCATGCGCGTCGGGCGTGCGGTCACCGGCACGGGCGAGATCATCCGCGACATCGTGGTCAGCGGCCAGAGCATCCTGCTGCTGGGTCGGCCCGGGATCGGCAAGACGACGATGCTGCGCGAGTGCGCCCGGCTGCTCGCCGACGAGCTGCGCAAGCGCGTCGTCATCGTCGACACGTCGAACGAGATCGGCGGTGACGGCGACATCCCCCATCCCGGCATTGGCCGAGCGCGCCGCATGCAGGTCAGGACGCCGTCGCTGCAGCACGCGGTGATGATCGAGGCGGTCGAGAACCACATGCCCGAGGTGATCGTCATCGACGAGATCGGGACCGAGCTCGAGACCGCGGCGGCGCGCACCATCGCCGAGCGCGGCGTGCAGCTGATCGCGACCGCGCACGGCCAGACCCTCGAGAACCTGCTCGTCAACCCGACGCTGAACGACCTGCTCGGCGGCATCCAGAGCGTCACCCTCTCCGACGAGGAAGCGCGCCGCCGGGGGACGCAGAAGTCGGTGCTCGAGCGCAAGGCCCCGCCGACGTTCGACGTCCTCGTGGAGATCCAGGACCGCGACCGCGTCGCCATCCACGTGCCGCTGGCGGACGTGGTCGATGGCGCGCTGCGGGGGCCGCTCCCGACGCCGAAGATCCGCGTCCGCACGCGCGAGGGGCGGGTGATCTCGAACGTCGACGCGCCCCTGGTGCTGCAGTCGGAGCCGCCGCTGCCCGCGGCGCCCAACAGCAGGCCGCTCGGCATCTTTCCCTACGGCGTCAGCCGGCACCACGTCGAGCAGTCGATCCGCGAGCTCGACCTGCCCGTGCGCGTGCTCGGCAACCTCGACGGCGCCGGCGCGGTGCTGACGCTGAAGAACCATTACCGCCGGCGCCCGGACAGCCTTCGCCAGGCCGAGAGCCGCGGCCTGCCGATCCACATCCTGAAGAGCAACTCGGTCAGCCAGGTGCGGGACGCTCTGTCCCGGATCTACGGCGTGGACCGGCACGACGAGGCGACGACGCGCGCCCTGGCCGAGGCGGCCGCCGCCATCAAGCAGGTGAAGACCACGCTCCGGCCGGTTGAGATCTCGCCCCAGAACGCGTACCTGCGCCGCCTGCAGCACCAGCTCGTGGCCGAGAACGAGCTGTCGGCGCGCAGCACCGGCAAAGAGCCCCAGCGACGCCTGCGGATCACGCCCGCCCCGGAGCAACCGGCCAGCCCGTAGAGTTCACCCGCACGAATGGCGAAGCGGGGGTTGTTCATCACATTCGAGGGCACGGAGGGCTCGGGCAAGACGACGCAGGCCGAGCTGCTCGCCTCGTGGCTCGAGAAGAGCGACCCGGTCCTCGTTCGCGAGCCGGGCGGCACGGAGCTGAGCGAGCAGATACGCGACGTCCTGCTCTACAGGGGCCTGGAGATCGACCCGGAGGCGGAGATGTACCTCTTCATGGCCTCGCGGCGGCAGCTGATCGCGGAGGTGATCGCCCCCGCGCTGGCCGCGGGACAGGTCGTGATCGCCGACCGTTACCACGACTCGACGCTGGCTTACCAGGGCGGCGCTCGGGGCCTGGAGACGACCTGGCCGCCGAGCTTCCCGCGGCCGGACGTCACCTTCCTCATGGAGGGCCCGGTCGAGGCGGGCCTCGGCCGCCACGAGGACGCGGGCAAGAGCAAGGACCGCATGGAGCAGGAGTCGCTCGAGTTCCATCGCAAGGTGGCCGAGGCGTACACGCGGCTGGCCGACGCCGAGCCACAGCGCTTCGTCCGGCTCGACGCGACCGGCTCTCGAGACAAGATCCACCTCGAGGTGCGCGATCGCTTGAAGCCGCTGCTCGAAAGCCGGGATTGAAGCTGGTCAGTGTGCGTCGATAACTTGGAAAAGATCCAGGCGGGGTAGGCCAAGCTTCTTCAGGTGATCCGGGTCGAGGGCCTGCACAAGAGCTTCGGCGACGTGCACGCCGTCGCAGGCGCCGACCTACACGTCGAGCGCGGCGAGATCCTCGTCCTCCTCGGCCAGAACGGCGCCGGCAAGTCGACGACGCTGCGGTGCCTGGGCGGCATCCTGCGGGCTGACGCCGGCCTCATCGAGCTCGACGGGCTTCGCCTGCCCGAGCGCCTCGACGAGGTCCGCGGTCGCCTCGGCGTGGTTCCGGACCAGGCACGGCTGTATGGCCGGAACACGGCGCCCGAGTACCTCGACCACTTCGGCTTTCTCTACCGCCTGCCGCCGGCCGTGTGCCGGGCGCGGATCGGCGCGCTGCTCGAACGCTTCGACCTCGCCGAGCGCACGGACACCATGCTGGCCGCCTACTCGCGCGGCATGGCGCAGAAGATCGCGCTGGTCCGGGCGACGCTCCACGAGCCGGACTGGATCTTCTGCGACGAGCCGACCGCCGGCCTCGACCCGGTCGCGGCCGCCGACATGCGGCGCTACCTCGGCGAGCAGCGTGAGCGGGGCGCGGCCCTGATCGTGACCACGCACATGCTGGGTGAGGCCGAGCTGATGGCGGACCGCATCGCCATCATGCGGCGTGGGGTGATCGTGACCGCCGGCACCCTGGACGAGCTGCGTCGGCGCTCGCATCCCGGCCGCGTCTTCGTCGCCCGGCTCGCCGCGGCGCCCGTCAACACCGAGGTGGTCGAGCGATGGCTTGCCGAGCACGCGCTCAGTCATGAGGTGAGAGCCGACAGCATCACCTACACGCTGCGTTGGGACACGCCGGCGAAGGACCGCGCGGATTTCGCGGCCCGGCTGCAGGCGAGACTCGCCCAAGCCGGCGCCCCCTTCCACGAGCTCGAGGAGCGGCAGCCGAGCCTCGAGTCCGTCTATCTGGACGCGATGTCCGAGCCGGCGGTCGCGCCCCCTGCGGCGCCCGCACCCGCGCGGTTCAGGTCGGGCATCGCGCCGACCCGGATGTTCAGATCGATAGGCGCCCAGGGCCCGCTGCTCCGCCACTCACTTCCTTTCTATGTGAGCTCCTGGTGGAGGCGCGGCGACCTGAGCTGGGTGATGTACCTCAACGCGTTCGTGCTCCTCCTCGTCGCTGGCACGTCGCTTTTCGGACAGCTGCCCGGCGCCGCGGGCCAGCTGGCGGAGCGTTTCGCGGGCGGGGCGGCGCTGCAGGCCGGTCTGCTGCTGCCGCTCTTCTTCATGTCCTTCGCCCTGCTCGAGTCGATCAAGACGTCGATCGGCATCTGGTGGGAGAAGGCGCAGGGCTCGTTGGAGGTGCTGCTGTACGCACCGCTCGACGACCCGTCGCTCATCTGGCTCGAGGTCCTGCCCGGCGCCGCCGTGAGCGTCGCCTGGGTGACCTTCTGGATGGGTGCGGGGATGGCGCTGCTGAGCTTCTTCGGAGAACCGGCGCCCTGGGACCTGCTGCCGGTGTTCTCGTTCGTCGCCGCGGTGACGGCGTACTGGGCGGCCATGGGCCGGATGCTCGGCTTCATGCTCTTCCCGCGCGAAGGGGCTGCAGGCGGCGCGTGGTCGTTCCTCCTGTCGCCGGTTTCGGCCGCCGTGGCCGACGTGCCGCTCGCGCTGTTCGTCTTCCGCTCACCGTTCGCACCTGCGTCGCTGCTGCTGCCGATCACCGCGTGCTTCGCGCTGACGCTGATCTGCGCCGCCACGTTCGACCGCGAGCGGCTGATGGAGACGGGGCTGACGCGACGGAGGCGGCGCGTCTGGCTGCAGCTGGGCGTCGTGCGCCGCAACGCGGCCGCGATCGTGGCGGGAGTACTGCTGGCCGCGGTCCCGGCCGGCGCCGCCGCGGCAGTGACCTCGAGCGAGCACTGGGCGTCGTGGACGGAGGTCCGCGCCGCAGTCACGGGCGCACCGTCAGACCTGCAAGCGGTGGCGAACCAGCAGCCCGAGAGCTCGCCGCGAGCCGCCTCCGGCGTCACCGTCGCGGCCGCGGGACTGGCCGGCGTGGTGTCGACGCTCGCGCTGATGCTGCTGATGGTCGTCGTCACGTTTGCCGCGTTCTTCCTGCTGGGAGTGCCGGCGATCGGGGGCGTGCTCCTGGCCGGCGTCCTGTGGGGCGTCGAGGCGGGATTTGGTGACGCGGGCGCGCTCCAGCCGTGGCTGGCAGGCGCGGGCGGAGTCGCCGTGCTGGCGCTGGCGCTGAATACGGGGTCGGCGCTGCCGATCTACTGGTCGCTGGCGTTCGGCTCGGGACGTCGCCTCGACCGCCTGCGCGAGGCGTGGACGAGCTACTGGGCGCTCTACAGGGCCCTGGTCATCCCGTCGTGCGTCCTTTTCGGCCTGGTGGTCTTCAGGCTGCTCGCCTCGGGTTGATAACGAATCCCGCTGGCCCGCGTTGTCGCTGGCATGAAAGCAATCCTCCTGGCCGCACTTCTCGTCCTCTCCGTCGGGTGCGGCCAGGCCTCGGGTAGACCGACCGCCGCGGTCGCCTCCCCGAGCTCCTCACCCGTCACCACGCCCGCCGCGTCGCCGAGCAGCGCGCCGAGCGCGTCTGCGACCGCTCAGGCGAGCCCAACCTCCAGGCCAACGCCGACACTGCTCTTCGCGGTGCTGGAAGCCAAGGGCACCGCTAACTGGTGGACGTACAACACCGTCGCGATCGCGGGCCTGGACGGCTACGCGCGCGCAAAGACGACGTTCACCCCGATGCCGGTGCCCAACGTCGGCTGCATGGGCGCGATCATTCCGCCGTCTGCGCACGTCGCCGCAGGCAAGGTTTACTTCGCGGACGGCCACGGCGTCGTGCGCAGCCTCGGGATCGACAACAAGGTCACAACCGCGGCAACGTTTCCGATGACCTCGACGCAGCAGATGCTTTCGTTCGCTGTCAGCCCTGACGGGGCTCATGTTGTCGGGACCCTGTTCACCATTCCGACCACCGGCGCCTGCGGCGCGACATCCGGCACGTTCACGTTCGACGCCTATGCGGCCACGAGCGCGACGACGACCCAGCTCGTGTCTCACCAGAGCTCGACCACCCCGCCGCAGAATGTGCTCGCGCTCACCGGATGGGATGCGGCGGGACCGTTCGGCACCTATCCAACCGTCTGGGCGACCCAGGGCGGTGGTCCCGGATCAACCCTGGGAGTCTTGGTTAGGGTCGACGCGACCAGTCTCAAGCCGGGTGCGCAGTTCTCGGACCCGAGCAAGTGCCGGGTCTGGGACTCGAACAACAGCGGCGCATTCGTGTGCATGGGTGACGCACTGATGACCGCCGGCGGGACCCCGAACCAGAGGGTGAGCCAGCCAGTGAGCATTCGAAACGCCGATGGGACGGAGGCCTGGCGATTCACCGCCACCGGGCAGAACAGCCCGTATGGACCCCTTCTCTCTCCAGACGGCACGCAGGTGATGGTTTGTTGCAACGACCTCAACCTTTCCGACTCTCATGAGCTGCTCGTCGGCAAGAACGGAAAACAGGTCAACCTGGCGCTGAGTTTTGGCCCGTCCGGATGGCTCGACTCGACGGCAGTGATCGGCGAGTATCACCCCGACCCCCTGCAGCAGCCGCCCCTGCCGCTCAGCTATGTCGCCTTGAACGCGCCGGGAACTGTGGTGTCGATGGGATTCGCCGGCCTGTTCGTCGGCACGGTGCGCGGCTAGAGGTCGAGGGCTTGAGCGACCAGCTCGCGGTGATACGTGGCGTCGCCGAGCGTGACCTCCGATGACTTCGCGCGCTTGAAGTACAGGTGCATGTCGTGCTCCCAGGTGAAGCCGATGCCGCCATGCACCTGGATGCCGTCGCCGGCGACCTTGCGGTAGGCGTCCGACACATAGGCCTTCGCCATCGACGAAGCAAGCGAGCGGTCGGGCGCGTCGGCGTCGACTGTCCAGGCGGCGTAGTAGGTCGCGGACCGGCCGCTCTCCGACAGCACGAGCATGTCCGCGATCTTGTGCGAGACGGCCTGGTAGATGCCGATGGGCTTGCCGAACTGGTGCCGCGTCTTCGCGTACTCGGTCGAGGTCTCCAGGACCTTCTGCACGCCGCCAACCATCTCGGCGCAAAGCGCCGCCGTGGCCCACTCGAGCGCGCGTTTGAGCTGCGGCCACGCCCTGTCGGGCGCTCCCATGACCGCCTCCGCGCCGAGCTCGACGCCGTCGAAGTGGACCTCGCTCCAGCGCCTGGTCATGTCGAGCGTCTCCAGCGGCTTCACGGTCATGCCTTTCGGCCTGCCCTGGACGAGGAAGAGGGTGATCCCGTCCTCGCCCTCACCGCGTGTGCGCGCGACGACGACGGTGTGGTCGGCTGTCGCGGCGTCGGGGACGAAGAGCTTGATGCCGTCGAGGCGCCAACCGCCGCCCGATGGCCTGGCGCTGAGCTTCACGCTGTCGGCGTCCCAGCGCCCGGACGGTTCGGTGAGGGCGAGCGTAGCGCGAGCCTTGCCTTCCGCGATCGCGCCCAGGACCTCCTTCTTCTGGGCGTCGGTGCCCGCCTCGATCAGGGCCGGCACGGCCAGGCCCATCGTCGAGAAGAAGGGACCGGGCAACAGTGCGCGTCCGGCCTCCTCGAGGACCACGACCAGGTCGAGGAACGTGCCGACGCCGCCGTACTGCTCGGGGATGCCGAGCGCGGTCCAACCGAGGCCGGCGATCTTGTTCCACAGCGCAGCGTCGTAGCCGTCGGCGCTTTCCATGAGCTTGCGCACGACCTTCGGGCTGCACTCCTTGGCGAGGAACTCGCGCGCCGAGCGGCGCAGCATCTCCTGCTCTTCGGAGAATGCGAAATCCACGAAGGGGCAGTCTAGGCGGTAGGCGGCTCCGACTCGTGAGGCGGCAGCTCGGGCAGCTCCTCCTCTTCGTGGGCCGGGAGCTCCGGCTTCTCCTCGGCCGCCCTGGGCGCGGCGCCGTTCTCGGCTGCCCTGGCCTCGGCGGGGGTCGCCTCGGCGGGCTTCGCCTCCGGGTGCTTCGCGGGAACGACCGGCGGGATCTGCCTGACCGGCGGTGGGGCGGCGGGCAGCAGCGGCTTGCGGAACACCACCATCAGTCCGAAGAAACCGACGAACAGCGACACCAGCCCGAACCCGGCCGCGAAGCCCATGCCCGTGTTCTCACCTACCGTCAGCGCGCGAGGAAGGCCGGTCGTGCAGGGGGCGGGAGGCGCCGGGCAGGAGCCCAGAACCGCGAGCTCGAGCGGCACGGCGAACATGGACAGAACGCCGTAGACGATCGCCAGCCCGCCGACGAAATAGAGAAGCGACGTCACCAGGCGGCCCTGGGCGTACACGAGTGCGCAGCCGACGAACGCGGCCGCCGCGATCGTGAACGGGAAGACCACGTTGGCCATCCGGCTCGAGGTGCCGCCGAAGACGAACGGCGTGAGGCCGCCGACGAACACGATCGCCGCGGCAAGCCACAGCGACCAGACGAGCCGTTCCTGGGCGTGGCCCTGGTTCACGAGCGCCAATTCTGTCCTGCGTGCACGCGCAAGACAAGCCGCTAAGACGCTTCGGCCCGCCTCCCCGCGGTGACGTGCGCAGTCTGGCGCAGCGGGATCTCGGGGATGAACAGCGTGGCCACGATCGCGATGGCGATGATCGGCACGCCTGCCAGAAACACCGGATGGAGGGCGTCGGCCAGCCCGTGCCGTATGCCCAGGGCGATCGCCGCCGGCAGGTGGCGCAGCTGCGTCGGGTCGAAGACCGCGGTCGCGGTCGCGCCGCCGCCCGAGGCCTCCAGCTTCGAGATCGCGGCCGGCGGCAGGTACTTCGCCATCGAGCTGGCCATTCCCTGCGAGAGCAAGGTGCCGAGGATCGCCAGCCCGATCGCAGCCCCGATCGAGCGCGACAGCTGTGTCGCCGAAGTGGCCACCGCCATGTCGTGACGGCTCACAGAGTTCTGGACGACCAGCACGTAGGTCTGCATGCAGGCTCCCAGGCCGAGGCCGAGAAGGATCATCGCCACGATGACCTGCTGGTTCGTCGTGGTGACGCTGAACGTGGACAGCATGTAGTAGCCGACGCCCATCAGGACCAGGCCGCCCAGCAGGATCAGCTTGTAGCGTCCGGTGCGCGAGATCACCTGCCCGCTGCCGACGCTCGTCACGATCATCGCGACCAGCATGGGGACGAGGATCGCGCCCGAGTTGGTGGCGCTGTTGCCGACGACGCCCTGGACGAAGACCGGCAGGAAGAAGATCGCGCCGAACATGGACATCGCAACACCGGCGCTTGCGATGTTCGAGAAGGTGAAGATGCGGCTCTTCCAGAGCTGGAGCGGGAGCACCGGCTCCGGAACGTGAACCTCGATCCATACGAACGCGGCGAGGAGCAAGGCGGCGGCCGCGTACAGGCCGATGATCTGCCAGGAGCTCCACGGGTACTGCGCGCCGCCCCACACCGTGGCGAGCAGGACGCAGGCGATCCCGAGCGAGAGCGTGACGCTGCCCCACACGTCGATCGCGTGCTTGCGCCTCTCATTGGGCACGTGCATGAAGAACCAGATGACGACCAGGGTCAGCACCGCGAGCGGCAGGTTGACGAAGAAGAGCCAGCGCCAGCTGAAGTGGTCGGTGATGAAGCCGCCGGCCGCCGGCCCGAAGATCGAGGCAATCCCGAAGGAGGCGCCCATCATCCCCTGGTACTTACCGCGCTCGCGCGGGGAGATGATGTCGCCGATGATCGCCTGCGACAGCGGCATGATGAAACCCATGCCCGCGCCCTGCACGAAACGGGCGAAGACGAGAAACCAGAAGCCCGGCGCGAGACCCGACAGCGCGGACCCGACCGCGAAGACGACGATCCCGGTCATGTAGAGCGGCTTGCGGCCGTAGACGTCGGAGAGCTTGCCGGCGACCGGCGTCACGATGGTCGAGGCGAGCATGGCCGAGATCGGGATCCAGCTGTAATCGGCCAGCCCGCCCAGCTCGGCGACGATGGTCGGCAGGGCGGGCGCAACCAGCGTCATGTTCAATGAGGCGACGAGCGAGCCGAGCATCAGACCGGCGAACACGGTCATGACGCCACGGTCAATTCCGGGTTTCGCGGTCGTGCCGGCCGCCTGTGAGGCGACGGCAGTCACGTTGACTCTAGGTTACCGACTGCGCGGGAGGCCCAGCACCCTTTCGGCGAGGATGTTGCGCAAGACTTCCGACGTTCCCGCCTCGATCGTGTTGGCGCGCGAACGCAGAAAGTGGTACTTCCAGCCGTCGCCGTCGCCCACCTGCGCCGCCGGCCCCGCGATGTCCATCGCGGTCTCGGTCATGCGCTGGTTGAGCTCCGACCACATGAGCTTGAGGATCGAGCCCTCAGGGCCTGGGATCCCGCTGCGCTTGACGGCAGTCACAGCGCGGTAGCCGTTCAGCTGCAGCGCGCGCGCCTCGATCGTGTGCTGGGCGATCTTCTGGCGAACGAGCGGGTCGTTACCGCGACCCAGGTTGCGGGCGTGCTCGGCGAGCTCGGCGGCCGTGATCTGGGCACGCGTCGCGAGCGCCAGCCCGAGCGTGCCGCGCTCGTGAAGGAGCGTTGTCATGGCCACCGCCCATCCCTGGCCGGCCTCGCCCAGGATCTGCGACTTCGCAACCTTCACGTCCTTGAAGAAGATCTCGTTGAACTCGGCGTCGCCGGTGATCTGGACGAGCGGCCGCACCTCGATGCCGGGACTTTCCATGTCGACCAGGAGGTAGGTCAGCCCGTCGCGTGGGTTCGCCTCCTTGCGTTCGCGGGCCACGAGCATGCACCACTTCGCGACATGCGCCAGCGTCGTCCACACCTTCTGGCCGTTGACGAGGTAGTGGTCTCCCCTGTCCTCGGCCCGCGTCTGCAGGCCGGAGAGGTCGCTGCCCGCGTTCGGCTCGCTGAAGCCCTGGCACCAGATCTCCTCGGCCGAAAGCAGCGGCGGCAGGTACCTCTTCTTCTGCTCCTCGGTGCCGTGGGCGATGACCACCGGTCCTCCCATCCCGAGGCCGATGACGTTGATGGGCTCGGGCGCGTGGGCCAGGATCATCTCGTCGTTGAAGATGAGCTGCTCCATGAAGCCGGCGCCCCGGCCGCCGTACTCCTTCGGCCACGTGATCCCGACGTATCCGGCTTCGTGGAGCTGGTTCTGCCACGCGCGGCGGCGCTCGATGAAGGACTTCATGTCGCCGGCGCCGTCCGCGTCGGCGTCCCGCGGCGCGTTTGCCTTCAGCCACGCGCGGACCTCGTCGCGGAAAGTCTTCTCTGGCGGGCTCAGGTCGAAGTCCACGCTCCATACCTTAAACGCGGATCTAACATCGCACCGTGCAGCAGGCCCCGCCCACCGTCTCCGCGGACGGGTACTGGATGTGGGACGGCGTCAGCTGGGTGCCCAACCCTCAACGCCCGCAGGCATACACGCGTCCGGTCGTCCCGTACGCGTCGGCCCAGGGCCGCGCTCAGCTCGCCTCGATCCTCGTCGGCGTCAGCATCCTGGGCTCCGTGCTGCTGATGAGCGCGACGGTGCTCATCGACCTGGTGCCCGAGCCTGGCGACGACCAGCTTCTGGCGCTCGGCCTGTTCGACCTCTTCGCCATCGGGGTCTGGGCCGTCACCTGGGTCGCGGCCATCGTCGCCTTCTGCGTGTGGCTGCACCGGGTCATTCGCAACATGCCGGCGCTCGGCTCTCTCGACCCGCGGTGGTCACCGAGTCGCGCGATCGTTTACTGCTTCGTGCCGATCATCTGGCTCGTGCATCCGCTGCGCAGCGTCCTCGACGTGTGGCGCGGCTCGGACCCATCATGGCGATGGATCGACCTCTCGATGCGTAAGACGATCCGGACCCCCGCTCTAATGGTCGGCTGGTGGGCGCTCTGGTTGATTGGCAACTACAGCGTCAACCTCGGTTCGCGCTTGCACGACGCGACGGCGGCAACGCTGCATATTGCCGGTGGCATCTGCACGGTCGGAGCGTCTGTGCTGTGCATCGCCATCATCCGCGAGCTGACCGCGCGGCAGGAGCGCAAGCAGGAGCTGATCGCGAGCGGCCGGCTCGCCTGAACGCTCAGGCGACCGCCGGAATGACCTCTTTCGCCAGCAGCTCGAGCTCGTCGGCGTCGTCGAGTAGGAAGTGCTGGAGCATGAACAGGTCGACGCCCAGCTTGGCGTACTCACGGATCTGGCCGGCGACCTCTTCCGGCGTGCCGACGAAGGCCGATTCGCGCACCTTTCGCAGCACGCCGTCGGGGTCGAGCCCCTGGAGGCGCGGCAGCACCTTCTGCATGTTGACGGCGCGCTCGCGCAGGTCGTCCTGGTCGCTGCCGACGATGTAGGTGGTCATCACCGAGTAGCGCAGCGAGGCGGGGTCGCGCCCGATCTCCTTGCAGCAGCGGTCTATGACGTCGCGCTTGTGTCGGTACGCCTCGAAGTCGAAACGTGTGTAGTTCCACTCGTCCGCCTCGCGCGCGACGAGGGGGAGGTGTCGCTTCTCGCCGACTCCGCCCATCAGCAGCGGGACGTTGCCCTCGCGCGGCGGCTGGGGTCGTGACTTCGTCCAGGTCTCGCGGATGATCTTCACGCCCTGCTCTAAACGGTCCATGCGTCCTTTCACGTCGTAGAACGGCACGTGAAACATCTCGTGCTCCCGCTCGTTCCAGCCCGCGCCGACCCCGAGGATGAGCCGGCCGCCGCTCAGCTGGTCGACCGCGGCGGCGCGGCGTCCCAGCACCGCGGGCTCGTAGAAGGTGATCGGGCTGACCATCGGGCCGAACTCGATCGACCTGGTCCACTCGGCCGCGAGCGCCAGAGACGCCCAGCAGTCGATGCACTCACGGCTGTCGTCGCCCATGAGCGAGATCAGGTGGTCGCTCCGGCGCAGCGAGGTGAAGCCGAGGCGGTCGGTGTCGGTGCAAAGGCGGCGCCAGCGCTCCCAGGTCAGCCCTTCCTGACCCTCGATCATGATCCCGAGCTTCGTCACCGTCCGAAGATCGTATGCGGTCTCAGGCTTCGGGTTCGGCCGGCGCCCCCAGCTCTTTGGCGATCGCCTCGGCGGTCGCGCCCGCGTCCTTCAAGACGTGGGCCGCGATCCCTTCGCCCTCGGTCGCCAGCGCGATGAGGATGTGGCCCGTGCTGACCAGCGGGTCGCCGGCTGCGGCGCACCGCCGAAACGCCAGCTCGATCACCTTCTTGACGCGGTTCGTGGGCACGATCTGCGGGTTGCTCGGCGTCTTCCTGGCGTGCCGCACCTTCTCCTCGAGTACCACGCGCACAGTCCGCTCGTGCACACCAAGGGAAGCCAGGATGATCGCCGCCTGCGACGTCGGGTCCCCGAACGCCGCGAGCAGCATGTGCTCGGTGCCGATGTAGTTGAACCCGCTCTTCTGCGCCTCCGCCTGAGCCGCAGTCAGGAGGTTCTGGGCCTTGCCTGTGAAGCGCTCGAACGGGTAGACCGGAGACAGCCCACGCCCCGCCATCGCCTCCACCATCGCGCGCCTGATCGTGGCCCAACGGGGTGCGGGCGCCATCGGCACGGCGAAGCCTGCCTGGGCCGGCAGCACGGGATCGGGGCTGTGGCGCTGCATCCACTCGAGGCAGGCCGCGATGACGATCGAGTTGACCGGCATGCCGGTGCGGGCGGAGGCCTGGTCCAGGCGCGCGTAGACCTCGTCGGAGAAGCGAACCGTCGTCGCTCTAGTCAATCTGATGCCAATTAGACGTCAAATTGGCGTCACGGTCAACCCTTCCACGTGGGGAGGAAGTTCAGGATCCGCTCGCGCGGGATGCCCGCCCGCCGCGCGATCCAGAGGCCCATCGGCACGTACGCGAGCTCGGCGGGAGCGTGTGCGTCGGAGCTGACGACGAAGGTGCAGCCCACGTCCCGGGCCAGGCGCGCGA
>JBKPCW010000011.1:0-8612 GCA_046727555.1 Candidatus Dormiibacterota bacterium
GCCGCCGACGTGATCGTGATCCCGCGCTCCTTCTCCTGGACCATCCAGTCCATGGTCGCGGCCCCCTCGTGGACCTCGCCCATCTTGTGGATGCGGCCCGCGTAGAAGAGGATCCGCTCGGTCGTCGTCGTCTTGCCCGCGTCGATGTGCGCCATGATTCCGATGTTTCGGACTTTCTCGATCGCGGTCGGACGCTCCTGCATCTTCAGTGCCACGTTCATCTCTCTAGTACCGGAAGTGCGAGAAAGCCTTGTTGCTTTCGGCCATCCGGTGGGTCTCCTCCTTGCGCTTCACCGCTCCGCCGGTGTTCTGCGCAGCGTCGAGGATCTCGAAGGCGAGCTTCTCCGACATACTCTTCCCGCCCCTCTGGCGCGCGAAACGGACGATCCAGCGGCGGGCGAGGGCGAGCCGGCGCTCCGGCCGGATCTCGACGGGGACCTGGTAGGTGGCGCCGCCGACACGCCGGGGCTTGACCTCGAGCAGCGGGGTGGCGTTGCGCAGGGCCAGGTCGAAGACCTCGAGCGGCTCCTTCTTGGCCTGCTTGGAGGCGCGGCTGAGCGCGTCGTAGACGACCTTCTCCGCCGTCGAGCGCTTGCCCCGGCTCATGACCACGTTGACGAACTTGGCGATCGCCTCGGACTGGTAGACCGGGTCGGGCGCGACGACACGCTTGACGGGACGGCTGCGGCGTGGCATCAGGCTGCCGCCTTGCCCTTTTCCCGCTTCGCTCCGTACTTCGACCGAGCCTTCTTGCGGTTCTTGGTCCCCGCGGTGTCGAGGGTGCCGCGGATGATGTGGTAGCGGACGCCCGGCAGATCCTTGACGCGGCCGCCCCGGATGAGCACCACCGAGTGCTCCTGCAGGTTGTGGCCGATGCCCGGGATGTACGCCGTGACCTCGATGCCCGTGGTCAGGCGGACGCGGGCCACCTTCCGGAGGGCCGAGTTCGGCTTCTTCGGGGTCTGGGTGTAGACGCGCACGCAGACGCCACGCCGCTGGGGAGAGCCCCGTAGCGCCGGCGCCTTAGACTTCGCTCGAGCCGCCTTGCGCCCAAGGCGGACCAACTGCTGGATGGTCGGCAAACCTTTCTCCGAATGGCGGATTTGATCCCAGGCGGCAATAGCCGGCTGGGCGACAAGCGATGAGTATACCCAAATCCCAGTACTTCGAAGCTCGGCCGGCGGTCGCCTCGCGGCCGCGCACGGTGCAGCTGCGGCTGCCGGATATGAAGCTCGACCTGCAGGCGGACCGCGGGGTCTTCGGCTTCAAGGGCGTCGACCTGGGGACGGAGATCCTGCTCCGCGAGGCGCCGCCGCCCCCTATGTCCGGCGAATTGCTCGACCTGGGCTGCGGCTACGGGCCGATCGCCATCGCTCTCGCCCGCCGCGCGCCCGGGGCGCGGGTCTGGGCGGTGGACGTCAACGAGCGGGCGGTCGAGCTGACACGGGCAAATGCCGCGGCTTGCGGGACGGCCAACGTGACCGCCGGCGCGCCCTCCGAGATCCCCGCCGAGGTCAGGTTCGACGCCATCTACTCCAACCCACCGGTCCGGGTCGGCAAGGACGCGCTCCACGAGCTGCTCGAAACGTGGCTGGGGCGGCTGCAGCCCGGCGGGGCGGCGTACCTGGTCGTGCAGCGGAACCTGGGCTCGGACTCGCTTACGGCGTGGCTGGCGCAGCGGGGCTGGAGGGTGGCGCGGGTGAAGTCGAAGAAGGGGTATCGGGTGCTGGAGGTCCGGCCCGGGTCTTAACAGGCTGGGTAGACAAGCCCACCTCCTCGATCCAAACTCGCGCCAGGTTCGGCCGGCGGGGGAGGGCCCGGCAAGAAGAAGGGAGGGCCCCGCCAGGGGTGCGTCTACGGTGGCAGCGGGCGCGACCAGCCTCCGGGGAGGCTCGAAACATGCTTCTGCCGGCAAACGGATGTATCAGGCCCCTGGATAAGGTCCTTTCGCCGGCAGAAGTGTGTTTTCGAGGGCGCCGAAACCCGAAGGCGGCCTCTTAGAACTGCCCCGCGAAGTGGCACGCCGCCACCTGGTCCGCCGCTCCATGCGGCGCCAGCGGTGGCTCCACCTCGTTGCAGATCCCAGGCACCCGCGCGATCGGGCACCGAGGGTGGAACCGGCACCCCGAGGGCGGGTTCACCGGCGACGGGATCTCCCCTTTCAAAGTGATCGGCGCCCGATCGCGCTCGACCGCCGGGTCGGGCACCGGGATCGACGACAGCAGCGCCTTGGTGTACGGATGCTGCGGGCGGTCATAGATGTCGTTCCGGTCCGCCGTCTCGACCACCTTGCCCAGGTACATGACCGCGATCCGGTCCGACAGGTGCCGCACCACCGCCAGGTCGTGCGCGATGAAGAGGTACGTCAGCTGAAACTCGCGCTGCAGGTCCTGCAGCAGGTTGATGATCTGGGCCTGGATCGACACGTCCAGGGCGGAGACCGGCTCGTCGCACACGATGAACGACGGGTTCACGGCCAGGGCCCGCGCGATGCCGATGCGCTGCCTCTGCCCGCCCGAGAACTCGTGCGGGTAGCGGTTGGTGAAGTTCGGGTTCAACCCGACCAGCCGCAGCAGCTCCTGCACCCGTTTCCGCCGCTCGCGTATGGACCCGATGGCGAAGTTGTCGAGCGGCTCCTGGAGGATGTCGCCGACAGTCATCCGCGGGTCCAGGGACGCGAACGGGTCCTGGAAGATCATCTGCATCTTGCGGCGCACTCGCCGCAGTCGGGCGCCCCGCAGCTTCGTGATCTCCGCCCCGTCGACGTTGACGGAGCCGGCCGTCACCGGCAATAGACCCGTCACCAGGCGCGCCAGCGTCGATTTGCCGCACCCGGACTCGCCGACGAGCCCCAGCGTCTCGCCCCGCCGGATCTCCAGGTCGACGCCGTCCACCGCGCGGACGGCCAGCCCGGAGAAGCCGCCTACCGGGAAGTGCTTGTAGGCCCCGGAGATCCGGACCAGTACCGGGTCCGTCCGGCTCGAGGCTGCCGGCGCCCTCTCAGCCGCCTGCACCGCCCCCCACCTCCGAGGCCGCCTTCAAGGTCGCGGCCGCCTCCTTCGAGAGCGCGCTCTGCTTGGCCACCTCGACGTCCTCTTCCTTCACGTTGCGCATCAGCACCCAGCACCGCGCCACCTGTCCGGTCGCCACCTGCTGGAGCTCCGGCTCCGGGTCGACCTTGCACCTGTCGATCACGAATGGGCAGCGCGGGTGGAACTTGCAGCCCGGTGGTGCGTGTGACAGGTCGGGCGGCAGGCCCTTGATGGAGACGAGCCTGTCCTTGCGCGCCTCGTCCACACGCGGCACGGAGCGCAGCAGCGACCACGTGTAGGGATGCTGGGGATTCTTGAAGATCTGCTCCACCGGACCCTCTTCGACGATCCGCCCCGCGTACATGACGACGATCCGCTGGCACAGCGACGCGACCAGCGCCATGTTGTGCGTGATCAGCATCATCGCGGTCCCCAGCTCGCGGTTGAGCTGCTTCATCAGGGAGATGATCTGCGCCTGGACCGTGACGTCCAGGGCGGTGGTCGGCTCGTCGGCGATCAAGAGCGACGGCTCGTTGGACAGACCCATCGCGATCATGGCCCGCTGGCGCATGCCGCCCGAGAACTGGTGCGGGTAGTCCTTCACGCGCGACTCGGCCGCCGGCACCCGAACCCGCTTCAGCAGCTCGATCACCCGCGGCCGGGCGACGCTCTGCGTGAACCGCTCGTGCGCGGTCATGGCCTCCTCGATCTGGGCCCCGACCCGGGTCACCGGGTTCAGGGAGGTCATCGGGTCCTGGAAGATCATGGCGACGTCGTTGCCTCGGAAGTCGCGGATCTCCTCGTCCGTCATCTTGGTCACGTCCTTGCCGCGGAACAGGATGTGACCGGAGGTGATCCGGCCCGGGTCGGGCACGAGGCGCAGGATCGAGAGCGCGGTGATCGTCTTGCCGCAGCCGGACTCGCCCACCACTCCAAGCGTCTCCCCCGCGTCGACGTGGAACGAGACCCCGTCCACCGCCCGCACCACGCCCCGGGACGTGAAGAACTGAGTGTGGAGGTCCTGGACCTGGAGGAGTGTTTGTGCCAACTAGCGCCGCATGCGTGGGTCGAGCGCGTCACGCAGGCCGTCGCCGATGAAGGTGAACGCGAGGAGCGTGAACCCGATCGCAAACGCCGGGAAGACGACGCCCGACGGGTTCGCGTAGATGGCCTCGTAGCCGTCGAACACCATCTGGCCCCACGTCGGCTGCGGCGGCTGGATGCCGACGCCGAGGAAGCTCAGCACGGCCTCGAGGAAGATCGCTTGCGGGATGCCGAAGGTGAGCGTGACGATGATCGGCCCGAGCGAGTTGGGCAGCAGGTGCTTGAGGATGAGCTTGAGCGGCGGCGACCCCGACGACCGCGCCGCCTCGATGTACTCCTTCTCTTTGATGGAAAGCACCTGGCCGCGCACGAGCCGGGCGAGGCCGACCCAGTTGACCAGGGCGATGGCGCCGAAGATGGGGATCAGCTGGATGTACCAGGGGCCATCCAGCCGCCAGACCGAGACGACGACCAGCACGAACAGCAGGTCGGGAAACGCGTACCAGATGTCCGTGAAGCGCATGAGCAGGTTGTCGATCCGGCCGCCGAAGTAGCCGGCGGCCAGGCCGATCGCCAGGCCGATCGGAAAGATGATTCCCTGCACGAGCAGGCCGACCGTGAGCGAGACCTCGCTGCCGATCATCAGCCGGCTCAACGTGTCGCGGCCGAGGATGTCCGTGCCCATGACGTGGCCGTTGACGCCGGGACCGGTCTCGATGCTCTCCACCTGCTGCGTGAATGGGTCGATGAGGATGCCGAGCTTGACCAGGAGCGGCGACACCAGAGCCACCACGATCAGGAGGATCACCAGCGTCAGACCCGCGACAGCGAGCCTGTTGCGGCGGAAGCGCACCCACGCGTCCTGCCACAGGCCGATCTGCTCCTCGGGGACCTCCCAGTCGATGAGCTGCGGGGCGGCGGCGATGGCCATCAGGTCAGCCTCACCCGCGGGTCGATGAACACATACGCGACGTCGACGATCAGGTTCGCGACCGCGATCACCACTGAGAAGAGGACCGTCGTGCCGAGGATCATCGGGTAGTCGCGCGAGCTCACGGCGGTGACGAACGCGCGGCCGATGCCCGGGATGCTGAACACCGTCTCGACGATGACCGAGCCCGTGACCAGGAAAGCGAACGTCGGCCCGAGCGTCGTCACGACGGGGATCAGGGAGTTCTTCAAGACGTGGCGGACGACCACCAGCCGCTCAGGCAGACCCTTCGCCCACGCGGTGCGGATGTAGTCCTGACGGATCGTGTCCAGGGTGCTGGCCCGCGTCAACCGGGCGATGTAGGCCGTGGGCAGCAGCGCGAGCGTGATCGCGGGCATGACCAGGTGGTCGTCAAGGGCGAAGCCGCCCGCCGGCAGGAAGAAGTTTCCTCCGGTCCACCTGTAGAAGAGGACGGAGAACAGGACCACCATCAACGCCCCGATAACGAAGTTCGGGAAGGAAGCGGCAAAGGTGGCGAAGCCCATCGTCGCGTAGTCGACGCGGGTGTTCTGGCGCAGCGCGGCGATGACGCCAAGGCCGATGCCGAACGGCACGATGAGGCAGAAGGCGAGCACGCCGATCGTCGCCGTGTACGGCCAGCCCTCGCTGATCAGCTGGACCACGGTCTTGCCCTGGTACTGGTACGACAGCCCGAAGTCGAAGTGGAGCACGTTCCAGAGGTAGAGCAGGAACTGTTCGTGCACCGGCTTGTTGAGGCCGTACTTCTTGTTCAGGTTGTCGACCACGACCTGGGAAAGCTGCCGGCCTCCCTCCTTGTCCCACGGGCTTCCTGAGGCCGTGTGCATGAGGACGAAGGTGATGACGATGACGAAGAAGACGACGGGGATCATCCACAGGATGCGACGGACCACGAAGAGGGCAAGGCTCCCCAGCCGGCTGTCCGTCACAGCCGAGAGTGGCCCGGGGAGCAGGGCGCCCCGCTTGGGGCGCCCCGCGATTACTGCCAAATCACTTCCTTAGCCCTAGTGCTGCGTGATGAACGCGTCGTGCCAGAAGAAGTTACCGGGAAGGGTCTGGTCGTCGCCGGCCGTGATGGTAAGGCCACCAACGTACGGCTTGATCAGGTTGTACTCGTAGTCCTGGTAGATGAACGCGACGGCCGCGCTGTTGATCAGCTGGTCCTGCGCCTTCTTGTAGTCGGCGTTGCGCGCGCTCTGGTCCAGCTCGGAGTCGGCCTTCTTGACCAGGTCGTCGTAACCGGGAAGGTCGACGCAGCCCCAGTTGAGGCTGTGGCACGAAGCCTTGAAGAAGATGTCGAACCAGTCCTGCTGGTCCGGGTAGTCGGCGCCCCAACCGTCAGGCCCGTAGATGTCGAACTGGCCCTTGCGAATGCGGCTGGTCACCGTCTTGCTGTCGATCACCTCGAGCTGCATGTTCACGCCGAGGTTGGTGTTCCACTGGTTGATGATGAACTGGTTGATCGTCTTGCTCCCCGTCGTGTTGCGGGTGAGCAGCTTGAACTTGTTCAGCTGGTCAGCGGTCACACCGGCCTTCTGGAGCAACGCCTTGGCCGCGGCCGGGTCGTAGCTCTGGGCCTTGTTCGACGTGTCGTAGCCGGCCATGCCCTTCGGGATGAAGCTCTGGATGGACTGCCGGATGTCGTGCTGGACTTCCTTGTTCAGCTTGTCGCGGTCGAGTGACTTCGCGAACGCCATGCGGACGTCCGGGTTGTCAAACGGAGCCTTCTGCGCGTTGAAGGTCATCCAGAACGTCGTCAGCTTGGGGTAGACCTTGGCTTCCTTGTTCAGCTTCGGGTCGTTGCGGACGACGTCCACGTCGGCGAGAGGAACGCCGATCGCGTCCAGGTCGCCGGTCTGGTACTTGGCGAACGCGGTGTTGCCGTCGGAGATGAACCACTCGACGATCTTCTGGAAGTGCGGACCGCCGCCCCAGTAGCCGGGGTTCGGGACGAGGGTGACGTGGTCCTTGGAGACGATCTCCGAGATCTTGAACGGACCGTTGCCGATGATCGTCTCGGCCTTCTGGGCCCAGACCTCGGGCTTGGTCGTGTCGTTGGACGGGAAGCTGCCTCCCGCCGCCTGCTCGACCACGTCCTGACGAATGGGCGCCGCGACCCACAGGGTCACGACCCACTTGAAGTAGGCCGCCGCGTGCTGCAACTTGATGACGAACGTGTTGTCGTCCGGGGCCGAAAGGCCGAGGCCGGACAGGAACGTGTCGATCGCGCTCGAGCTGGAGACGTCTACGCTGCCGTAGCTGTCAGCGCCCGCGATCGTGCCGTCGAAGAACGGGTCGACGTATCCGGCCGCCAGGGCCGGGTTCAGAAGGTGCTTGTAGCCATACACCCAGTCGGCCGCCTTGACCGCCTTGCCGTCGCTCCACTTCGCGCCGGAGCGAAGCTTGAAGGTGTAGGTCAGGCCGTCGGACGAAACGGAGTAGCTCGACGCGGCGGCAGCCTGCACGTCGGTGCCGGCAGCGTTCGGCTTGAGCAGGGTCTCGAAGACCTCGCGGCCGACGCCGGCCTCGTACGTGTACGTCTGCTGGGTCGGGTCGTAGCTGTTCGGCTCAGTGCCGTCGTTGACGTTGAAAATCTGCTTGTCGTTCGGAGCCAGGTTCTGGCTCGTCGTCGACGTCGGGCCACACGCCGTCGCCAGGACGAAGCCGGCAGTCGCGAGCGTGAGCGCTCGGACGCTTCCACGAAAGTGCATACGCGTCTTACCTCTCAGATGGATCCTGCGGCCTTCTTCCCGTGCAGCGTCGGGGCGAGAGTGCGCCGGCAGCAGGTCTTACTCACAGCCTCTTGCGGCCAAAAGGAATTCTGTTGTCGTTGGCGCACAAGTGTCAAGTTTCCCAGACACTCTGGCAACGAACGAGCGTTCGCTTCGCCGGGGTTAATGCGGGGCTATCGAAAGCGCTGAAGGCCGCAGCGCGCCCGGCCACTCGTCCAGCGGCGACGTCGCCACGCCCCGCACGTAGGGCTGGACCAGGTACCAGCTGACCGTCTGGGCCAGGAAGGCCACCGGCGCCTCGTTGACCAGCATGGACTGGGCCTGCAGGTACTCCTGGTCGCGCCGGCTCGCCTGGACGTCGGTCCGGGCGACGCTGACGAAGTTGTCGTACTGCTGGCTCTGCCAGAGCGCGTAGTTCAGCGAGCTCGTGGTCAGGAACGTGTCGTACCAGTCGGCCGGGTCCGGGTAGTCGGCGTTCCAGCCGTCCGGGCCGGTGACCTGGAACTGGCCGCTCTCCTTGCGCGAACCGAGCGTGTTGGCGTCGAGCGGCTGGAGGACGACGTTGATGCCGAGGTTGGTCGCCCACTGGTCGTGAAGGAACTTCGCCGTCGCCTTGCGGAAATCGGAAGTCTGGTCGAAGGAGACGGTGATGGAGAGCTGCTTCGCCGACAGCCCCGACGCGGACAGCGAGGCACGCGCCTGCGCGACGTCGAACTTCTGGGCGCCGAGGCCCGGGTCGTAGCCGTGCATGCCGTTCGGGATCAGCTCGGTGGCCGGCATCCCCTGCCCCGCCAGGACCTGGTCGACGAACGCCTTGCGGTCGATGGCCTGCGC
>JBKPCW010000012.1:0-9297 GCA_046727555.1 Candidatus Dormiibacterota bacterium
ACCTCGCACTCTTCGTCGGGCTCTTCCCGACCGCGTTCGGGCTCATGGTGGGCCAGCCGGTGGTGCTGGTCGCCGCCGCCGTGGCGGTCGCGTGGTGGCTGGCGGAACGCCGGCGGCCGATCCTCGCCGGCATCGCCCTGAGCACCGTCGCCGTGAAGCCGCAGCTGGCGCTCCTGGTCCCGCTGTGCCTACTGGTCGCGGGGCACAACAAGGTGTTCGTGGCCTGGCTCGGCGCCACCGCGGTCATGGTCGCGGTGGCCCTGGTCCTGCTCGGCCCGGACGGGCTGCAGCGGTACCGCGAAGCGCTCTCGCTCGCGTCGCAGTGGGAGCCGACGCGGCGCTACGCGATTGCCGGGCCGCTAGGCCTGGGCCCGCAGGTCTACGCGGTCGAGGCCGTGGTCGTGCTGGTCGCCGTCTTCGCCGCCTGGCGGCAGCGCGGTCGCGGTCCGGCCCTGCCCATCGCGACGGGAATCGTCGCCTCGCTGCTCTTCACGCCCTACGTGGGTTTCCAGGATTTCGCCATGCTGGTGGTGGCCGGTTGGCTCGTGATCCGCGCCGGCGCGACCCCGTTCCAGGTCGGGCTGATGGTCGCCGGCTACGCGCTGCTCGAGCTGGCGTTGGTCGTGCTCGCGGTGCCGATCCTGGTCGCCGAGGCGCTGTTCCTGCTCTCGCTGGCGGCACACCCGCGAGCGCCGGCAGCCGCGGGCTAACTCTCGGGTCGAAGGCCGCGAGCGCCGGCAGTCGCGGTCATCGCTCGCTGCGGCGGCGTGGAGCCGACGGTGGGATTCGAACCCACGACCTGCCACTTACGAGGCGGCTGCTCTGCCAGCTGAGCTACGTCGGCGATGACGTTTCGCGGCGAAATTTCGCGAAGGGCGCGGAGGCCTACGTTAACATCGGACGGGGATGCGAACTCTCGACGTTGAACGCCTGGCGGCGGGCGATTATGCCTTGATCAGGCCGCTGCTCGTCGAGCTCCACCTCACCGAGCAGGCGCATTACGAGGACCACCCGCAGCTGCCGCGCGAGGAGATCGAGCGCCACCTGGCCTCGGTGCCGTCGGCGTTTCTCGGCGAGAACGTTGTCTACGCGGTCCGCGACGAGGTCGGCGATGTCGTCGGCTTCTGCTGGATCGTCCTCCACGACCCCGGCACCGGCCTGGAGGGCGAGGTCGCCGAGGTCTACGTCGCCGAGGGTCATCGCGGCCAGGGCGTCGGCGAGATGCTCGTCCGCCAGGCCGTGCGGCTGTTCCACGAGCGCCGCGTCACCCTCGGCTACGTCTGGACCCGTCCCGACAACGAGGCCGCGGTCAAGCTCTACCGGTCGGCGGGCTTCGAACCCAGCCGCCAGCTCGTCCTGACCTGGTACCCGGGCGAGCCCTCGAACTAGCCTCGGCTCGGCCCGAACCTAAGATCAGCTCATGCGCCCAGCCTGGCGTGCCGTCCTGGCCGCCGCCGCCGGCCTGATCATCACCGCGCTGATCGCCGCCGGCGTGACCCTCGCCGTCCTCCGCGACCAGTCGCGGACCAACACCCAGCAGATCAACCTCAGGCCGGGCGTGACGTTGACCGAGGACTCGGCGATCATCGCCGCCGCGGGCAAGGCCCGGCCGGCGGTGGTGTCGATCGTCACTCACCAGCAGCCGTCGGTCGTGAGCGGCTCGGGCTACCTGGCGACCAGCGACGGCTACATCGTCACGAGCATCAACGTCGTCGGCGGCGCCAACGGGCTGACCGTGCTCATCCCTGGAGACTCGAAGGCGCATGACGGCCGCCTGGTCGATTACGACTGCCAGACGGGGGTCGCGGTGATCAAGGTGGACAAGGTCAGCGGCCTGCCGACGCTGGCGTTCGCCGACCCCAATGCCCTTGTCCAGGGCCAGGTCATCGTCGCTGTGGGCGGGCCGGTGGACGGCAGCGCCGTCAGCCCCGGTTACGTCAGCGCCATGCACCGCGTGGCGTCGGCCCGCGACCCCGTCAACCTCGGCCGCACGCTGCAGTTCAGCGACACCATCCAGACCAACGTCGCCATCGACGACGGCACGTCCGGCGGTCCGCTCCTCAATGTGAGCAGCCAGGTGGTCGGGGTCGCCATGGCCTCGCCTTCCGAGCTCGCCGGCTTCGGCCTGAACGTCGCCGACATCCAGGACGACGTGCAGCAGATCCTCTCCACCGGCCAGGTGGTGGTCGCTTCGATCGGCGCCACGAGCGCCGACGTCACGCCCGAGAGCGCCGTGCTCGGCGGCATCCCCGTCGGCGCGCAGCTGCTGGCGATCGACAGGGGCGGCCCCGCGGCGTTGGCGGGTCTGCAGTCCGGCGACGTCATCACGCAGCTCGACGACGTGCGCATCGACGCCGCCCACCCCCTGAGCCTCTTGCTGCGCTCGCGGTTCCACGCCAATCAGCGCGTCACCGTCACCTACACCCGCGGCGGCAGCTCGACGCAGGCCGAGCTGACGCTGGTCGGCCAGCACCCACCCTGCTGATGGTCAGGGACACGCTCCACGCCGCGCTGGTCGAGGCCGTGCGCGGCCTCGGCGTCGACGGGGAGATCCCCGACCTCGAGCTGGGCAGGACGCGCTCGCCAGAGCTGGGCGACTACGCGACCTCGGCCGCGCAGAAGCTCGCCCGGGTGCTGCGGCAGCCGCCGGACGCGATCGCGGCCCGGCTCGCCGCCACGATCGCCATTCCCGACGGCGCGGCCACGGCGGAAGCCGTGCGCGGCTACGTCAACTTCCGCCTGACCGACGGGTGGTTGC
Source organism: Candidatus Dormiibacterota bacterium (assembly GCA_046727555.1). Lineage (GTDB taxonomy): Bacteria > Chloroflexota > Dormibacteria > Dormibacterales > Dormibacteraceae > 40CM-4-65-16. Next base: position 2,759 of record JBKPCW010000012.1, read on the forward strand.
AGCGGCTGGTCGCGCAGGTCGAGCCACGCTACGGGTCACGCGACCTCGGCCACGGCGAACGGCTGCAGGTCGAGTTCGGGAGCGTGAACCCCACCGGGCCGCTGCACATCGGCCACGGTCGCGGCGTGATCCTCGGCGACTCCATCTGCCGCGTTCTCGCTTTCACCGGCCACGAGGTCCAGCGCGAGTACTACGTGAACTCAGACAACACGCAGACGCGCCGTTTCGGCGCGTCGGTTTACGCGCGGCTGCACGGCGTGGAGCCGCCGGAGGACGGCTACGCCGGCGAGTACGTGAAGGAGATCGCCGAGATGGCGCGCCGCGACCTGCCGGGCATTGAGACGCTGCCCGAGGAGGAGGCCGAGCCTAAGCTGCGCATGTACGCCATCGACAGGATGGTCGAACGCATCGGCGCCACGGTGGCGCGCCTCAACGTGCGCTACGACGAGTGGTACTACGAGAACAAGCTCTGGGAGGAGGGGCAGCCGCAGGAGGCGATCGAGCGGCTGCGCAAGTCGGGGCACATCAAAGAGCGCGACGGCGCGCTGTGGTTCGGCGAGCCGGACGACGAAGAAGAAGACCGCGTCGTCATCCGCGGCAACGGCCAGCCGACGTACTTCGCCAGCGACCTCGGCTACCTGCTGAGCCGGTTCGAGCGGCGCGGCTTCCACCGCGTGATCGAGGTCTGGGCCGCCGACCACCACGGCTACGTGCCCAGGATGAAGTCGGCGGCCGAGGCCCTGGGAATGGGACCGGAGAGACTCGTGATCATCATCCACCAGATGGTCAACCTCAAAGAGGGCAAGATGTCGAAGCGCGCCGGCCGCTTCGTCCCGCTGGACGAGCTGCTCGACCGCGTGGGCTCGGACGCGGTGCGCTATTTCTACCTGCTGCGCTCCCCCGACACGACGATCGAGTTCGACCTCGAGCTCGCGGTCACGCAGGGCAACGAGAACCCCGTCTACTACGCGCAGTACGCTCACGCGCGGCTCTCCAACGTCGAGGTGACCGCGCGCGAGCGGCATCCGAGCCTGCCGGAGAAGGCCGACGTGTCGATGCTGACCCAGCCGTGGGAGCTCGACGTCGCCCGCCAGCTCGCGTTCTGGCCGGACGTGGTCGAGGACGCGACCCGACTGCTCGAGCCGCACCGCATTCCTTATTACGTGCACGACCTGGCGACAGCGGTGCACCGTTTCTACCACGCGGGCAACGCCGAGCCGCAGCACCGCATGGTCGTCGACGATCCGGTCCTGACACGGGCCCGGCTGGAGCTGTGCCGGGCGGCGCGTCACACTTTGAAGACCGCGCTGGACCTGATCGGGGTCGGCGCCCCGGAAAGGATGTAAGGAAGGGAAAGCATTGGACGTCACCTGGCTGGGACACGGCTGCTTCCGGCTGCGAGGGCGCGGCGCGGCGGTGGTCACCGACCCGTACCCGCCCGCGATCGGGCTCAAGCTCGGCCGCATGGACGCCGAGGTCGTCACCGTCAGCCACGACCACGCCAACCACAGCTTCACGTCGGTCATCCGCGACGGCGCGTACGAGATCCACGGCCCCGGCGAGTACGAGATCGCAGGCGTGAGCGTGATCGGCATCCCGACCTACCACGACGCCGAGAAGGGCGCCAAGCACGGGCGCAACACCGTCTACCTGATCGAGATCGACGACGTGCGGGTGTGCCACCTCGGCGACCTGGGCCACAAGCTGGACGACACCGAGGCCGAGGCGGTGGCCACGCCGGACGTGCTCCTGGTCGGAGTCGGGGGCCACTCGGCCATGAACGGCGCCGTGGCGGCGGAGGTCGTCCGCCAGCTCGAGCCGCGCTACGTCGTCCCCATGCACTACGCGATCCCGGGTCTGAAGCTCGAGCTCGACCCCATCGACCGCTTCCTGAAGGAGATGGGCGTGACCGCGTCCGAGCCCCAGCCGAAGCTGGCGGTGCAGAGATCGTCGGTCAGCGAGTACGAGACCAAAGTCGTCGTCCTGGAAGCTAAAGCCGAGGTAAAGGTTTAGTCCCGCACGCGCTCCGGTAAAATCTGAAAAACCGCCAGGAGGTCGTCCATGTCGAAATACGTTTTCGTGACCGGCGGTGTCGTCTCCTCCCTCGGCAAAGGGATCACAGCGGCGTCCATCGGGAACATCCTGAAGGCCCGCCATCTCACCGTCTCCCTGCAGAAGCTCGACCCCTACCTGAACGTCGACCCGGGGACGATGAGCCCTTACCAGCACGGCGAGGTGTTCGTCACCGACGATGGCGCGGAGACCGACCTCGACCTGGGCCACTACGAGCGCTTCGTGGACGAGAACCTGACGGTCGCGTCCAACGTGACGACCGGCAAGATCTACCAGGACGTCATCGCCCGCGAGCGTCGGGGCGATTACCTCGGAGCCACGGTGCAGGTGATCCCGCACGTCACCAACGTGATCAAGGAGAAGATCCTCCGCGCGTCCAAGGACCCGCAGGCCGATGTGGTCGTGGTCGAGGTGGGCGGGACGGTGGGCGACATCGAGAGCCTTCCCTTCCTCGAGGCCATCCGCCAGCTGAAGAACGACCTCGGCCGGCAGAACGTGTTCTACGTCCACTGCTCGCTCGTGCCGGTGGTGCGCGGGCAGGAGATGAAGACCAAGCCGACGCAGCACTCGGTCCAGGCGCTGCGCGCCATCGGTATCCAGCCCGACGCGATCATCTGCCGCTCGGAGCTCCCGATCGACAACGACCTGAAGGAGAAGATCGCGCTGTTCACCGACGTGCCGCGCGAAGCGGTCGTGAGCGTGCCGGACGTGCAGTCGATCTACGAGGTGCCCCTGATGCTCGAGGCCGCGGGTCTCGGCAAGGTGATGGCCAGGCACTTCGAGCTCGACGAGGCCGCGCACGCTCCCGACCTCGGGCCGTGGACCGAGCTGGTCGAGCGGATCAAGCACCCACGCGCGTCGGTGCCCATCGCGATCGTGGGCAAGTACATCCAGCTGCCGGACGCGTACCTGAGCGTGATCGAGTCGCTGAAGCACGCGGGCATCCACCACGACCTCGCGATCGACATCCGCTGGGTGTCGTCGGAGAAGCTGGACGCGGGTGACACCTCACCCCTGAAGGGAGTGGCCGGAATCGTCGTTCCCGGGGGTTTCGGCTACCGGGGCATCGAAGGCAAGGTCCAGGCGTCGCGCTACGCGCGCCACAACCGCATCCCGTACCTCGGCCTGTGCCTCGGCATGCAGTGCGCGGTCATCGACTTCGCGCGCGAGAAGCTGGACGCGCCGGACGCGAACTCGACCGAGTTCGCCGCGTTCACCTCGACGCCGGTCATCGACCTGATGCCCGAGCAGCGCAACGTTGACCAGATGGGCGGGTCGATGCGTCTCGGCCTCTACCCGTGCAAGCTGCTTCCCGGCTCGCTCGCGCACAGGGCGTACGGCGAGGAGGTTGTCTACGAGCGGCACCGTCACCGCTTCGAGTTCAACAACGAGTACCGCGAGGTGATGGGCGAGGCCGGGATGATCTTCAGCGGGCTGTCCCCGAACGGCCGCCTGGTCGAGATCATCGAGCTCGCCGACCACCCGTGGTTTGTCGCCAGCCAGTTCCATCCCGAGTTCCGCTCCAGGCCCAACCGGCCGCACCCGCTGTTCCGAGACTTCGTCAAGGCCGCGTTCCTGCACAGCGGCGACCAGATGGAGCTCCGGCCGGCGGAGCTGCTCGAAGAGACAGAAGCCTCCTAGGACCATGGAGAAGCCAAGGAGCGGGATACCTTCTTTCGCGGCGCGCTACGAGCTCGGTCTCGAGCTCGTGCACGTGACCGAAGCCGCCGCCCTCGCCTGCGCGCCCTACCTCGGCAAGGGTGACCCGGAGGGCGTCAGCGAGGTCGCGGGCGAGGCCATGCGCCGGGCGCTCGAGCACTCTCCGGTCACCGGCACTGTCGTGCTGAGCCCGCGCCCGCAAGCGCACCTGCCGCACGGGGCGACGATCGGGAGCGGGGAGCCGAAGGTCGACCTGGGCGTGTACCCGGTCGAGGGCGCGAGCCAGGTCGCGCGCGGCCACATCAACGCCGTGTCGTTGCTCGTCGCCGTGGAGCCAGGCGGATTTGCCTCGCTGCCGGCGGTCGCCCAGATGGAGAAGTTCGTCGCCGGGCCTCGCGCGCGCGGCGCCATCGACCTCGACGACCCGGTCGCCGACAATCTGCGCCGCATCGCCTTTGCGTACGACGTCCGGGTGCAGGACCTCACCGTCGCGATCCTCGAGCGGCCCCGCCACCAGGAGTTCATCGGCGACGTCGCCGCGGCGGGCGCGCGCATCCGCACGCTCGAGGAGGGTGACTTCGCCAGCGCCGTGTTTGCGGCGATCTCCGGCACCGGCATCGACGCCGCGATCGGCATCGGCGACCTCCACGCGACGCTGCTGGCGGCCTGCGCGGTGCGATGCCTCGGCGGCGAGTTCGCGGCCCGGATGATGCCCCGCAACGACGACGAGCGGGCGCTCCTGGGCGAGCAGCCTTCGCGCGTCTACTCGCTCGCCGACCTGGCGCCGGCCGCGGACATATCGGTGGCCATCACCGGCGTGACCGGCGGTCCGCTCCTGCCGGGGGTGACCTTCGGCAGCGGCTACGCCGAGACCTCATCGCTGGTCATGTCCAGCCGGCAGGGCACCGTCAGGCGCCTGACCACCCGGCACCACGCCGTCCGGTAACCGGATTAGCGGTATCCCTGTAGGGGTATTTATAGGTAGTCCGTGAGCCAGAACGACCCTTACCAGCCCCCCTACAGCGGCCAGTACATCCCGCCGCCGCCCTCCTATGAGGGTGGCTCGGACATACCGCCGCAGTCTCCTTATCACTACTCGCCTTCGGCCCCGAGGTCGAACGGGAGCGTGCTGGGCTGGCTGGGCTCGGCCGCTCTGGCGGTCTGGGCGGTGGTCAAGTACGGCCTCGTGTTCCTCGTCAAGATCCCGGCGTTCACGACGCTGTTCTCGGCGCTGGTCAGCGTCGGCGCGTATTCGCTGTTTTACGGCCCGTGGTTCGCCGTCGCGCTGGTCGTGATGATCCTCGTCCACGAGATGGGCCACGTCGTCGAGATCCAGCGCCAGGGCATGCGAGCGACCGCGCCGATCTTCATCCCCTTCCTGGGCGCCGCGATCTTCCAGCGCCAGCACCCGACGACCGCCGTGAAGCAGGCCCAGATCGGCATCGCCGGGCCAATCGCCGGCACCATCGGCGCCACCGTGGCGTACGTGCTCTACACCGCCACGCAGAACCCGATCTTCCTGCTGGCGGCGACGATCGGCTTCTTCCTGAACCTGATCAACATGCTGCCGGTATGGCAGCTCGACGGCGCCTGGGTGCTGGCCCCGGTCTCGCCCTGGTTCCAGGTTCTCGGCCTTGCCGCCATCGCGGCGCTGGCCGTGTTCTTCCACTTCGTCAGCCTGCTTCTGATCTTCATCGCGGTCCTCGGGATAGGGAGCGCGCGGGCGGCGTTCAGGAACGCGCACAACCCGTACTACACATCCGTTTCACCCAGCGCCCGGCTGGCGCTGTTCGGGGCCTGGCTCGGCCTGGTCCTCTACCTCGGCGTGATGTCGCTGCAGTCCGAGGGTTTGTTCATCACCCTGGCTCGGTAAACTAACCACCCCGGAGAAACATGAAGGCACAGATTCACCCCACCTTTTACGAAGACGCGGTCGTGACCTGCGCGTGCGGGAACACCTTCACGACCGGCTCCACGCGCAAGGAGCTCAAGACCGAGATCTGCTCCGTCTGCCACCCGTTCTTCACGGGCACGCAGCGGATCGTCGACACAGGCGGTCAGGTCGAGCGGTTCCGGAAGCGGGCTGAGCGGGCCGTCAAACCCCGGGCTTAGATGCCGCTCCCGGAGGTAACCGCTCCGGAGGCCGCGGCTAAACCGAAGGCCGAACCGTTCTTCTATGGCGGCCAGGCCGTCATCGAAGGCGTGATGATGCGCGGCAAACGCCACTACGCGGTCGCCGTCCGCCTGCCGACGCTGAACCCGGACACGCTGGCGCGCGAGATCGTGGTCGAGCGCGGCGAGCTGAAGGCGCCGATCTACACGAACCCGATCTGGAAGCTGCCGTTCGTGCGCGGACTGGCGCTCATCGGCGAGCAGCTCCACCTCGGAATGAAGTCGCTCATCTGGTCGGCCAACATGAACGCCGGCGGCAAGAACATCCAGATCGGCAAGCGCGAGATCACAGGCTCCGTGGCCATGGCGGCCGTGTTCGCGTTGGTGCTGTTCATCGCGTTGCCCCTGTTCCTGGCCGGCATCGCCGTGCATCGGAGCGGGAGCTTCGCTTTCGTGCTCGTCGAGGGTCTGATCCGCGTCGGCCTGGTGCTCGGCTACCTGGCAGCGATCTCGCTCCTGCCCGACGTGCGGCGGGTGTTCATGTATCACGGCGCCGAGCACAAGACGATCAACGCGTTCGAGTCGGGCTGGAATCTCGACGTGCCGTCGGTGCGGCGCGCGAGCACGCTCCATCCGCGCTGTGGCACAGGCTTCCTCCTGGTTGTGCTGGTAGTGAGCGTCGTGGTCTTCAGCAT
>JBKPCW010000013.1:0-7204 GCA_046727555.1 Candidatus Dormiibacterota bacterium
GCACCGGCCTCGTCCACGTCAACAAGGTCTGGATCGCGCACGACGTGGGTCGCGCGATCAACCCGCTGCTCGTCGAAGGCCAGGTCGAGGGGAGTGTGTACATGGGCCTGGGCGAGGCGCTGATGGAGGAGCAGGTCTTTCGTAAGGGCCTGCACAAATGGCCGTCGATGCTGGAGTACAAGTCGCCGACGTTCCTGGACATGCCGGACGTGGAGACGTTCATCGTCGAAACCGTCGACCGCGAAGGGCCGTACGGCGCCAAGGAAGCAGGACAGGGGCCACTGCTCCCGGTGCCGCCCGCGGTGTGCGCGGCCGTGCACGACGCGCTCGGCGTATGGATCGACGAGATCCCCGTCACTCCGGAGAAGATCCTGGAGGCGCTGCGACGCAAGGAGAAGGGCGAGCCGGCGCGGTACGGACCGGCGCGCTTCCCCTCGATCCCCTTTCCACCGGCCATCAGAGTCGATGCTCCGCCTGCCACGCCTTAAGTACCTGCGACCGAAGACCGCGCACGAGGCGGCGGTGATGGCCGCGGAGCTCGGGCCGCGTGCGATGTTCGTCGCGGGTGGCACCGACCTCTTCCCCAAGCTCAAGCGCCGTCAGTTCGAGGTCGACACGCTGATCGGGCTCGACTTCCTTCCGCGCGGCGTCAACGAGGGCGTCATCGGGGCCGGCGTGACCTTGAGCGACGCCTCGCGCGATGCTGGGCTGCGCGAGCGTTTTCCCGGCTACGCGCAGGCGGCCGGACTCGTCTCCTCGCCGCCGCTGCGCAACGCCGGCACCATCGGCGGCAACCTGTGCGTCGACACGCGCTGCAACTACTACGACATGACCTACGAGTGGCGGAAGGCCGCGGGCTTCTGCATCAAAAAGGACGGCGACATCTGCCTGGTCGCCCCGAGCAGCCCGCGGTGCTGGGCCGTGTCGTCGTCTGACACCGCGCCGATGGCCATCGCACTGGACGGCGTGGTGACGCTGGCCGGGCCGGACGGCGAGCGTGAGGCGCCGGTCGCCGCGCTGTACCGGGACGACGGCATCGATTACCTGGCCAAGCAGCCGGCCGAGGTGGTCACCGGTCTCCGCCTGCGCGCCCAGGCCGGCACCAGGAGCGCCTACGTCAAGCTCCGCCGGCGGGGCTCGATCGACTTCCCGATCGCCGGCGCCGCCGTCGCCGCCCGCCTGGAGGGCGACGTCGTGGCCTCCTGCCGGGTGGTGCTGTCGGCTGTGGCCTCCCGCCCCCTCGAGGCGAACGCCGCCTCCCAGTTCCTGGAGGGGAGGCGGCTGGACGCCGAGACCCTTCGGGAGGCGGCCGATCTCGCCGCCGGGCCGGCCAAGCCCCTGGACAACGCCGACCTGAGCCACTTCTGGCGGAAGCGGATGGTGCGGGTGGTGGTGGAGCAGGCTCTAGCGGCCATCAGCGACCAGAGCGCCCGGTTCGACGGTTAAGCTTCTAGGTCGGTAAGTCCTGTTGATTCATCATCGGTCATACATCCAGAAGGGCCAGGGAATGGTTGAGTACGCGCTCATCCTCGCCCTGATCGCGCTGATCGTGATCATCGCTTTGATCGCGACCGGCGGTCAGCTCATAAACACTTTCTCGAACATCACGGCGACCATGTGCAACTACCACGTGGGGTGCTGACCGAAGCTCATAAGCAGCGTGGCCAGGGGATGGTCGAGTTCGCCCTCATCCTGGCACTGGTGGCCCTGGTCGTCATCGTGGCCCTGCTCCTGACCGGAGGCCAGGTGACGAACCTGTACTCGAACATCACCGCCACGATGTGCAACTACCACGTCGGGTGTTGACCTGGGCTAGCCGGCCGGAACCGCCGCGGCCGCCTGGGCGGCCCGAGCTGCGTTTTGCCGGATCGCCTCCATGTCGTTGGCGGCCAGGGCTTCCGCCGGGAAGAGCGATCCCGTGAGGCCGACCGCCTTCACCCCGAGCCGCAGGTACTCCCCGATCTCCTCGATCGACACGCCGCCGGAGACCCAGAGCGGCACGCCGCCCATCGGCCCGTTCAGCGCCTCCACGTAGCGGGGCCCGCCCACCGGGGCGATCGGAAACACCTTGACCAACGCCGCGCCGGCCAGGCGCGCCTGGTAGATCTCGGTCGGCGTCAGCGCGCCGAGCACGCACAGGATGTCGTGCTCGCGGCAGGCCTGCCCAACCTCGGGCAGCAGCACGGGGGTGACCACGAACGAGGCCCCCGCCTCCTTGGCCTCCTTCACCGCGCCTGGATCCCACACCGTGCCGACGCCGACCGGATGGCGGTTGCCCGTGCTCGCGATCAGGCCCTTGACCATCTCGAAGCAGGACGGCACCGTCTTGGTGATCTCGATCGTGCCGATGCCCGCCTCGAGGGCCGCGAGGCACGCCTGGAAGCCGGCGGCGGCGTTGTCGGTGCGCAGGACGCCGCAGATCCGGGTGGGGAAGACCTCGGGGATGCTCCGCACGGCCTCGGGAGATTATCCCCTGCCCTCCTTCCACCCATGGGCCTCGCTATGCTGGTACATACGTATGACCGGGGCGACCGCGACAGAGAGCACCCGAGATCAGATCATCCACGCGGCCGCCGAGTCCCTGCTCGAGAACGGCTATTCGGGCACCAGCGTCCGGGCCATCGCCTCCAGGGCGGGCGTGGCCATCGGCAACCTCCAGTACTGGTTCCCCACCAAGTCCGAGCTGCTGGTCGAGGCCTGGCGCTACCTGACCGCGAAGTCGGTCGAGGAGCTCCGCCAGACGCTGAACCAGCTGACCGACCCTCTGGTCGTGCTCGAGATCGGGGTGGAGTCGCTCTGGGACTCGCTGCGCCGCCTGGGGGACGTGCAGCTGGCCGCGTTCGACCTGATGATGCAGGCGCCGCGCACGGAGAGGTTGCGGGCCTACCTCCCGGAGCTGTTCACCCGCTATCGCGAGGTGATCCAGGAGCAGCTGGACCGGCTGGAGAAGGACGGACGTGTCCGGCTGCTGGTGCCGCGTGACGTGCTCGTCCCGCTGGTCCTGAACACCGTCCTCGGCTTCGGCCTGTACTACGTGGTGACGCGCGACGACGAGTCATGCGTCCGCGCCATGTCCGCGTTTCGGCAGCTCGCGGGCAGCGTCATCGAGCCGGTGCTCTGACATGAGCGTCCAGCTGCTCGAACCGGAGCTCGACCGCCTGCAGGAGCTCTGGTCGGACGGCCTGTCCGACACCTACGAGGCGTACCTCGCGACCGTCGAGGTGCCGAAGCTGGCACTGGCTGCGGCGTTGATCGAGATCGGCCTGCGGCTGCAGGGCCTCGGCGGCCGCGCCGCGCCGCCGACGACCTTGCTCATGGGCGACCTGTGCCTGGCGCGCGGTTCCCGACTTCTCGCCGACCATGCTCCCCTGGCGATGCAGGTCGCATTCGCGAGGTCGATCGAGCTCCTGTCGGCCAGGGCCGCCGCCGAAGAGCCTGCGCCCCCGGCGCGCCAGCTGCTGCAGGCCTCGCTCCGCGCACCCCAGTGAGCACCCTCCGCCTCGAGTTCGCGACCAGCCGGTCCACCGAATTCGTCGACATCACGCCGCGACTCAGGGAAGAGGTGCGCAAGGCCGGGTTGCGCAACGGCCGTGTCCACCTCCAGTCGCTGCACACGACGCTCGGGCTCGCCGTCAACGAGAACGAGCCGCTTCTCCACCGCGACTTCCAGGCGATGCTCGAGAGGCTGGCGCCCACGGGCGCCGGCTACGAGCACGACGACTTCGAGCGCCGGTTCGAGATCACGGTCGACGAGCCGGTCAACGGGCATGCGCACTGCAGGCAGTTGCTGTTGAGCGCCTTCGCCACCCTGATGGTCGAAGACGGAAACCTCGTCCTCGGGCGCTGGCAGTCAGTCTTCGCGGTCGAGCTCGACGGTCCGCGGCGGCGCCAGGTGGCCATGCAGCTCGAGGGCGACTTCGCACGACACCGCGAGCCGGCCGAGTCGCTGGTCGAGCTGGAGCTGGTCCGACAGCTCATGGTCGACCCCGAGCCGATCGCCTCACCGATGCGCCGCCTGGTCGAGGCCGGCGGCAAGCGCCTGCGGCCGAGGCTGGTCCAGCTCACGTCGGGCATCGGGCCGCGCAACGACCCGCTGCGCGCGGCCGAGCTCGCGGCCGCGGTCGAGCTCCTGCACAACGCGACTCTGATCCACGACGACTACGTCGACGAGAGCACGCACCGCCGAGGCCGCCCCACCGTCGCCGCCAAGGAGGGCGCCGAGCGGGCGATCGCGGTCGGCGACTACTACTTCGCCAAAGCGACTCGGCTCATTGCGGAGATCGGGAACCCGGGCGTCACGTCGGAGGTGGCGGACGCGCTGGAGGCCATCTGCGCGTCGCAGATCGACGACGTCGCGCTGCGTGGGTCCTATCCGGGCGACCGCGACTCTTACATGCGGGTCATCCGCGGCAAGACCGCGTCGCTCTTCGCCGCCGCGTGCGCGTCGGGCGCCCTGCTTTCCGAGGCGACCGACGAGGTGGTCGGCGCGCTGCGCAGGTACGGCGACCTGCTGGGCACCGCGTTCCAGATGGCCGACGACGTGATCGACTTCAGCCCGAGCTCCGGCAAGCCGGTAGGACTGGACGTCCGGCAGCGTGTCCTCTCACTGCCTCTGATCTACGCGGCCGAGGACCGCGTCGTCGGCCCCGAGGTGCGGCGACTGCTCGCCGGGACGCTCGGCGACGCCGAGGTCGGGCGCGTCACCGAGCTCGTCACCTCGACCGACGCCCTGCCTCGTGTGCGCGAGGAGGCGAAGGCGCTCGTCGACGCCGCGGTGCGCGAGCTCGAAGCGATCGAGCTCGACGGCCTGCGGCCGGTGCTGGCCGGCGTCGCGCGCTCGGCGGTCGACCGCCAGTCCTGACCCCGTTCGGCAAAAACTACACTCCGGCCGTGCGGCCGCCGGATCAGTCCGAGACGGCACCTGGTCGACTGGCTCTCCGCCATTCGGCCTGGTCGCTTCTGAAGGTGGCGTTGCTGTCAGTGGTTGGACTGGCCATGTCGACGTGCAGCTTCACCAGCTACGCCTCTGCGATTCAGTTCGACCACCCAGACAACCGGCCAGTCTTCGCCATCTTTGGCGTGATCGGGTTGATCCTTCTCATCGTTCCGGTCGTGAATTTCATCAATGCCGAAGTGCGGCTCACGGATGGATTCGTCTCGAAACGAGGGACCCTGCGCGTCGTACGGCGATGGCCGGCATCCAACTTTGTGCGCATTGATGCGCACAGGCGGACGATGCTCGAGGACCGGCTCGATTACATCGTCTACAGGTTCCACTTGAAGAACCAGGGCGTGGCGTTTGTGCTCTCGCTGGCGTGGTGGAGAGCCACAGACGTGGAGATGCTCGCCCGCGCGTTACACCTACCGATGCCGCGGCCGCGCCCTTAGGCGTTGCGCGACCCGGCCACGATGGCCACCGTCCCCAATGCGAGGGGGATACAGCGCAGATCGGCCCATTCCGCCTGACGCGCCAGTCCGAGCAGCTCCTCGGGCGTGCGATACGAATCGACCGTGTCGCTGAGGTAGCGGTAGGCGGAGGGCTCGCCGGAGATGACCCCACCGATCAGGGGCAGCAGCGTCCTGAGATAGACGCGATACGCGGCGCCGGCCACGCCGCGCGGCGGGCGCACGAACTCGAGCACGACCGCGCGGCGCGCGACGCGGGTCATCTCGCGCAGGCCGCGGACCGGGTTGGCGAGGTTGCGGAGACCGAACGCGATCGTCGCCGCGTCGAAGCCGGCATCGTCGAACGGAAGATTCAAGGCGTCGCCCTCGATGAACTCCAATTGCGGATACGTGCGGCGTGCGACCTCGAGCATCTGGGGGCTGAAGTCGAGGCCCACGACGCGGCCGTCCGGGCCCGCGATCTTCGCCAGCTCCGCGGTGAGCTTGCCGGAGCCGCACGCGACGTCGAGCGCCGAGCCCCCGGGCAGCAGCCCGGTCGCGCGCGCGGCGCGCCGGCGCCAGCCCGCGTCGGTGCCGGCCGACAGCACGGTGTTCACCCGGTCGTAGCGGCGCGCGATGCGATCGAACATCGACCGCACCGCCGCCGGGTCTCTCTCGCTCAGATTCTCTGCCAGATCGAGGCGATGCCCTGGCCCACGCCGATGCACATCGTCGCCAGGCCGTACTCGACGTCACGGCGCTCCATCTCGCGCACGAGAGTGCCCACCAGGCGCGCGCCGCTGCTGCCGAGCGGATGGCCGAGCGCGATCGCGCCGCCATTGAGGTTCACGGTCTCCTGGTCCAGGCCGAGCAGGCGCATGCACGCAAGTGACTGCGAAGCGAACGCCTCGTTCAGCTCCACGACCCCTATGTCCGAGGGCTGAAGGCCCGCCTTCTCGAGCGCCTTCAGCGACGAGGGGACCGGGCCGATGCCCATGTAGTCGGGGTGCACGCCGGCGGCCGCGGCCGAGACCAGGCGGGCGAGCGGCTCGAGGCCGCGCTCCATCGCCTTCGTGTCCGACATCAGGACCAGGGCGGTCGCGCCGTCGTTCAGCGGCGACGCGTTCCCCGCCGTGACCGAGCCATTCTCGGCGAACGCCGGCTTCAGCTTCGCCAGCGCTTCGAGCGACGTGTCGGGCCGCGGGCCCTCGTCGTCCTTGACGCCGTCCAGCGCCACGATCTCTTCGGCGAGGCGTCCCGACCGCTGCGCCGCGACCGCCCGCTGGTGGCTGCGGAGCGCAAACGCGTCCTGGTCCTCGCGCGAGACCTCGTACTTCTGGGCCACGCGCTCAGCCGTCTCCCCCATCTGCAGCGTCCCGTACATGGCGGCCATCCGCGGGTTCACCAGGCGCCATCCGAGCGCCGTGTCGAAAACGGTCTGCGGGCCGCGGGGAAAGCCGGCCGTCGGCTTGGGCATCACCCAGGGGGAGCGCGTCATGCTCTCGACGCCTCCCGCGACGATGATGTCCGCCGCGCCGGCCTGGATCTCGCGCGCCGCGGCGATGGCGGCCTGCATGCCCGAGCCGCACAGCCGGTTCACGGTCTGGCCGGGGACCTCGACGGGGAAGCCCGCGAGAAGAAGGGCCATGCGGGCGACGTTGCGGTTGTCCTCGCCCGCCTGGTTGGCGCAGCCGAGGATCACGTCCTCCACCTCGTCGGGCTTGACGTGGGCGCGGTCGCATGCCTCCTTGAGGACGATCGCGGCGAGGTCGTCGGGCCGGACGTCCTTCAGCTGGCCGCCGTAGCGGCCCATCGGCGT
>JBKPCW010000014.1:0-11728 GCA_046727555.1 Candidatus Dormiibacterota bacterium
TTGTGTGGGGTGGTGGTTTTTTTTTAATAGCCTCATGTGTGTGGTGGCGGGCGCCCCCCGCCCGCGGCCCACGCCGGCGGAGGCGCCGCAAGGTTGAGCTGGAAAACGAGGAGTAAGGAAGCCTGGCTCCGCGGCTTGCCAGGCGTAAAGGAGGACGAGCCGCTCGCATCCCGGACTTCCTTCGGTATCGGTGGCCCGGCGGAGTTCTTCCTCGAGCTCGCCCGGCCGGAGGCGATCGAGAAGGCCATCGAGGGATGTTGCGAGCGCGGCATTCCTTATCTGCTGCTCGGCGCGGGCACGAACCTGCTCATCGCGGACAGGGGCGTCGAGGGCCTGGTCGTGCGCGTCGTCAACCGCGAGCACGAGGTCGAAGGCACACGCGTCCGCGCCGGCGCCGGGCTGAAGATGATGCGGCTGGCGCGGATCGTGGCCGACGCCAACCTGCGCGGCTTCGAGTTCGCGATCGGCGTGCCTGGCACGGTCGGAGGCGCGGTCTACCAGAACGCAGGCTGCTGGGGCAAGGAGCTGCGCGAGGTCCTGGTCGAGGCCGAGTGCTACCTCCCCGGCAAGGGCGCCCAGCGCTGGACGCCGAGCCAGCTGGAGCTCGGTTACCGCACCTCGGCGCTGCGCGACGGCGACCTCAAGGGCGCGCTCGTCGTCTCCGCCACCGTGCGCCTGCAGCGAGGGGACGGGGAGGAGGCGAAGCAGCTGATGGCGAAGCTGACGAGCGAGCGCAACGAGACCCAGCCGATCAAGACCAAGAACTGCGGCAGCGTCTTCAAGAACCCGCCCGGCGACTCGGCGGGGCGCCTGGTCCAGGCGGCCGGCCTGAAGGGCGCGCGCGAGGGCGCCGCGATCGTATCCACGCTCCACGGCAACTTCATCGTCAACGAGGGCGGGGCAAAGGCCGCCGACGTGCGCCGCCTGATCGAGCGCGTGATGGCCGAGGTCAAGCGGCGCTTCGGCGCCCAGCTGGAGCCGGAGGTCGAGATGGTGGGCCGCTGGTGAACATCGCCGTCCTGAGAGGAGGGAGGTCGGCCGAGCGCGAGGTCTCACTGCGCTCCGGCGCGCAGGTGGCGAAGGCGCTGCGCTCGCGCGGGCACGAAGTGACCGAGGTCGACCTCGACGGGAGCACGTGGGACGAGCTGCGCGACGGGGGCTTCGAGTGCGTCTTCAACGCGCTGCACGGCCGCCTCGGCGAGGACGGGACGGTGCAAGGGATGCTCGAGCTGCTCGGCCTGCCTTACACCGGGTCGGGAGTTCTCGCCTCGGCCCTGTGCATGGACAAGGCGCGCGCGAGCCGCATCCTCGAGGCGATCGGGCTCCACGTCCCCGAGTTCGAGGAGCTGGAGGTGAAGGAGGGCGTGGGGGCCGACGTGGTCGAACGCCTGGTCAAGAAGTTCGGCTTGCCCCTGGTCGTCAAGCCGGTGCGTGAGGGCTCGACGATCGGGCTCACGATCGCACGCGATGACGATGCGGTGGCCAGCGGCCTCGTGCTCGCCGCGCGCTACGACCGGCGCGTGCTCGTGCAGCGCTTCGCCGCCGGCACCGAGATCACGGTCGGCGTGCTGGCGACCCCGGAGCTGCGGGTGCTGCCGACCCTCGAGATCGTGAGCGAGAACCCTGTTTACGACTACGACGCGAAGTACACGGCCGGCCGCTCGCACCACATCATCCCGGCGCGCCTCCCAGAAGTCGCCCGGGACGACGCGTCCACGGCCGCCGCCAGGGCGTTCACCGAGCTCGGCTGCTCTGGGATGGCCAGGGTCGACATCATCGTCGACGCCGAGGGAACGCCCTGGGTGCTGGAGGTCAACACAGTGCCGGGTCTGACCGAGCTGTCCCTGCTGCCCGACGCCGCGCGCGCCGCGGGGATCGCCTTTGACGAGCTCTGCATGCTCCTGGTTGGGCACGCGATCGGGCGCCACCGGCACCGCGTGGGGCCGACCGCGACATGAAGTTTCGGCGGCGTCGTTCCGCTTCGGGGGTCTCTGCCCTTTTTCGCGCGCCGTGGCCGAACGGTCTCGAGCGCACCGAACCGCTGAAGGGCCAGCTGTGGACGCGCTCCGAGAAGTCGATCAAGCCTCCGGACGTCCACTGGGCGTGGCGGCTCCTGGCCACGACCGCCGCCGCGCTCGAGATCGCACTGCTCGTGTGGCTCTGGTTCGGGCCGGCGCTGGCGTTGCGGACCGTCGAGGTCTATGGAGCGCGCCACCTGACCGCAAAGCAGGTCGCGGGCGCGGCCGGCATCTCGGGTGGGTCGGTCGTCTCGGTCGACGGCACCTCGTCTGAGAGCCGCCTGCTCAACCAGGTCTGGATCCGGACCGCGAGCGTGCAGCCGGAGCTGCCCGGCACGGTCGTCATCAAGGTCAGCGAGTGGGAGCCGGTCGCTGCGTACCACGCCGGCCCGTCGACGAAGCTGTTCCTGCTGTCGAGCCAGGCGGTGGTGCTCGGTCCGACACCCGCGTCGGGCGGGCTGGTCGACGTCCAGGGCCCGACGGGCAACGACCCGCGCGTCGGCGACCGTCCACTCGATCCGCAGCTGCTGACCGCGCTCGTCAACATCCAGCGTTCGCTGCCGACGCTCCTCGGCCAGGACGTGGCCGGCTTCATCTTCGACTCGTGCGGCAGCCTGACGATGATCGCCAGGAAAGGCTGGAGGGTTTACTTTGGCCGCGTGCTCACGCCGGAGGAGTTCGCGAGCCTGCACGACAAGCTGTCGGCGCTGAAGGCCATCGCGGGCAAGAACATGGTCGACTACAGCTCCTCGGACCTGCTGTACGTCAACGTGATGAACCCGTCCGAGCCGGCGGTGGGGTACAGGTCGAAGCAGCCCCCGCCGGCGTCGCCGTCGCCGGGCGTCACGCCGGCTCCCAACCCTTGCAAGTAATCGCCGTCGCGGTCCTGTTCGCGATTCTCGGCGTGATCCTGGGCCTGCTTTCGCCGGTCACCATCCCGATCACCTACGCGCGCTACACGGCGGTCGCGCTCCTCGCCGCGCTGGACTCCATCTTCGGCGCGTTCAAGGCGTACATCGCGGGCACGTTCGAGCCCCGAGTCTTCTTCAGCGGGCTGGTGACGAACACGATCCTTGCCGCCGGGCTCACCTACCTGGGCGACAAGCTGGGGGTCGACCTGTCGATCGCGGCGATCGTCGCGTTCGGGGTGCGGATCTTCAATAACCTGGGCGCCATCCGCCGCCATTACCTGTAGACGCGCGCGTCGACTTTCCGCCGTTAAGTGGGTAGCAAATCAAGTCCTATCCGGCACAATCCTTCGCCGATGGCCGCGCCTCCCGGCTCGCCCCAGATCTCACCCGACGGCCACTACTGGTGGGACGGTCAGGCCTGGCAGCCGATGCCCGCACCAGCCGCCCCGGCACCCGCCCCGGCCGAGCAGCAGCCGTCGTGGCTCGCCGCCCCGCTGCCGGCCGCCGCGGCGCCGGCGCCGGCTCCCGCGCCGGTCGCGTACGCGCCTCAGCCGGTCTATGAGCAGCAACCGGCTCCCGCCGCGTGGATGCCGCCCGAGCCGCCGCGGTCGCGCCTGACCACGTACGTCACCGCGCTGGTCTTGATCGCAGTTCTCGGCGCGGGTGGATACGTCGCCTGGCAGATGACGTCGCACACCGACTACACCGCTTCGGTGCAGGCCTCGCCGTCGCCGACCATGTCGGATTACGAACGTGCCGACCGCTTCCTCAACGTCGACCTCGGTCCGGCGTTGATCGAGCTGAACGACGCCGCGCCCGGAGTCAGCAAGAACTGCAACGCGAACCTGCCGCCCTCGTGCAAGGACGCTTTGATCACTTTCAACACGGCGATGATCGACCTGGGCAACGCGATCCAGAACAACCAGAAGGACATCCCCGTGTGCATCGGGGTCGCGGTCGACCAGTTCAAAAACGACTGGCAGACCATGGAGCAGGGGCTTTCGACGGCCATCCAGGGCTTCAACCAGAACAACCGCACGTTGATCATCGACGGGATACAGCGCTATGGCGAGGTCAGCCCGTTCCTGAGGAACGACATCGACCGGATCAACAAGGCGGAGCAGACCTGCTCGAAGACCATCTGAAACACAAGGGGTAGACGGAACCCGGGGCCAACCCACAAAATCTGGCCCCGCAATCCCCCGCCAGCCGATATACTTCCCGGCAACCCGCCCTTCAACAATCCATTCGTTCCAGGAGGCGTTCCAGCACAGTTTTGCCACGGCGGAAGAAAACCGTCGGTCTAGACCTGGGCACGTCCCGGGTCGCCGTCGTCATCGCGGAATCCGACGACCCGGGGGGCCCGGTGGCCATCCTCGGCGTGGGCGAGAGCCCTTCTGACGGCCTGCGCAAAGGCGTCGTCGTGAACCTCGAGAAGACCATCGCCTCGATCCAGGCCGCGACCGTGGCCGCGGAGCGCATGGCCGGCCAGCGCATCGAGTCGGTGGTGGTCTCGCTCGGCGGCACGCATCTCTGGAGCCAGAACTCGACCGGCGTCGTCGCCGTGGCCCATCCCGACCACGAGATTGGCGAGGACGACGTGCATCGCGTGGTCGAGGCGTCGCGGGCGATCAGCGTCGCCAGCGACCGCCAGGTGATCCACGTCATCCCACGCGCCTACACCGTCGACGGGCAGGACGGCGTGCGCGACGCGGTCGGCATGACCGGGCGCCGGCTCGAGGTGGAGACGAACATCATCACCGGCGCGCAGACCGCGGTCCAGAACGTGATCAAGTGCGTGCACGGCGCGGGCTTCGACGTCGAGGACGTCGTCTGCGCGGGACTCGCCGCGGGCGAGGGCGTGCTCACGCAGCAGGAGATCGAGCTCGGGGTGTGCCTGGTCGAGATCGGCGCCGGGACCACCAACGTCGCCGTCTACAACGACGGCTCGGCACGGCACCTCGCGGTGCTGCCCGTCGGCGGCAACCACGTCACCAGCGACATCGCCATCGGCCTGCGCACGACCCTCGACGAGGCCGAAGGGCTGAAGCTCAACTACGGCCACGCCCTGCCGGACGTGATCGACCACGGAGAGAAGGTCGAGGTGCGGCAGGTCGGCGGCGACCGCATCACGGCGCTGCCGCGCCGCTTCCTGGCCGAGATCATCGGCCCGCGGATGCTCGAGATCTTCCAGATGGCGCGCGAAGAGGTGCGCAAGTCAGGGTTCGAGCAGCTCCTGCCCGCGGGCGTGGTCGTCGCGGGAGGCGGCTCGCGGCTCATGGGCACGATGGACGCGGCGCAGTCGGTGTTCAGCACCGCCTCGCGCCTCGGTCAGCCGATCGGTCTGGGGGGCCTCGCCGACAAGGCGTACGGGCCTTCGTTCGCCGTCGCGGCCGGGCTGGTGAAGTGGGGGGCGCACGACCGTAGCCACGGGACGACGCGCCAAACGGTCACCTTCGGCAGCACGTATCAAAAAACAGTGAGGTGGCTGCGAGATTTTTTCTAGAGAACACACCAAGAATCAACTCGAGCTCGCCATGGCAAACCGAAAATCGAAGGAGGATCACCTGATCGTCATGAAAGAGAGCGAGCTGCACGAAGGGCGTGCCCGCATCAAAGTGGTGGGCTGCGGCGGCGGCGGCGGAAACGCGGTCAACCGGATGATCTCGAAGGCCCTCAAGGTCCAGTTCATCGCGGTCAACACCGACAAGCAGGCCCTGGAGCGCTGCCAGGCCGACGTCAAGGTCCAGATCGGCAACAAGGTCACGCGCGGCCTCGGCGCCGGCGGCGACTGGACGCGCGGCCGCGACGCGGCGGACGAGAGCCGGACCGAGCTGTCCGCGGTCGTCCAGGAGTCGGACATGGTCTTCATCACCGCCGGCATGGGCGGCGGCACCGGCACCGGCTCGGCCTCGATCGTGGCCGAGCTGGCGAAAGAGGGGGGAGCGCTGACCATCGGCGTGGTCACCCGTCCGTTCTCGTTCGAGGGCCGGATCCGCAACGACACCGCCGAGGAAGGCATCAAGGCGCTGCGCGGCCAGGTCGACGCGCTGATCGTCATCCCCAACGACCGGCTGGCCCAGGTCGCCTCGTCGAAGACGACCCTGGAGGAGGCGTTCCGGATGGCGGACGACGTCCTCCGCCAGGGCGTGCAGGGCATCTCCGACCTGGTCACGCAGCCGGGGGTCATCAACCTCGACTTCGCCGACGTGAAGGCGATCATGGAGAACGCGGGCGAGGCGCTGATGGGCATCGGCCACGGCGCCGGCGACTCCCGCGCCGAGGACGCGGCCAAGCAGGCGGTGTCCAGCCCGCTGCTCGAGACGTCGATCGACGGCGCCAAGGGCATCCTGTTCAACATCACCGCCGGCAAGGACATCACCCTGCAGGAGGTCCAGAAGGCGGCGGAGATCGTCCGCTCGGCGGCGGACCCTGGCGCCAACATCATCTTCGGCGTGGTGCGCGACGACACCATGGGCGGCGAGATCAAGATCACCGTCATCGCCACCGGCTTCGCGGGCAAGACCCAGCAGGAGACGAGGCAGGAGTCGTCGCGTCGTACCATCGAGCGGCCGGAGTTCGGAACGGAGGAGCTCGGCGACATCAACATCCCGGCCTTCCTGCGCAACAGGATGTAGCCGGACCCGAGGTTTTGAATTGCGTTGCCCGTACTGCGGTCACCACGACCTGAAGGTGGTCGACTCGCGCGACTCGGAGGTCGGCGAGGCGATCCGCCGGAGGCGTGAATGCCTGCAGTGCGGGCAGCGGTTCACGACCTATGAGCGCATCGAGACGGTGCCGTTCTTCGTCACCAAGAAGGACGGGCGGCGTGAGGATTTCGACCCGCAGAAGCTCTTCAACGGGCTGAAGAAGGCCACCGAGAAGCGCGACATCTCGCCTGAGCGCCTGCGGGCGATCGTCGACGACATCGAGGCGGAGCTGCGCCGCTCGGGACGGGTCGAGATCCCGAGCCAGGAGATCGGCGAGATGGTGATGGAGCGGCTGCGCGACCTGGACGAGGTCGCGTACATCCGCTTCGCGTCGGTGTACCGGGAGTTCATGGACCTCCAGCAGGTCAAGCGGGAGATCGAGCAGGTACTTAGCAGCCGGCGTTCCTGAGCGGCGCCGCGCGTTGGCACAGTGTGTCGAAAGAGGTGCCCGTGGGCGGGTGGGGCCCCGGATTTGGCACAGTGTGCCAGTGAGGACGACGCCCGCGGCCCTGATGGTCCCCGAGCTCGCTGACGAGCCCGGCTTCGTCCACGGCTTCTCCACCCTCGCCCTCGGTTCGGTCGGCCTCAAGCACGCCCCCGACCCGGCCCCCGTGTTGGCGGCGCGCCGCGCCTTCGCCAGGTCCCTCGACCTCGACGGCGCGGACCTGACGACCATCGGCTCCATCCACGGCGCCGAGGTCGCGCGAGTCGACCGACCCGGCGGCTCGGTCGATGACGTGGACGCTCTGGTCACCGACACCCCGGGCGTCACGCTCTTCGCCACCTACGCCGACTGCTACCCCATCGTCCTCTGGGATCCGGAGAAGCGCGTGGCGGGCCTCGTCCATGCCGGCTGGCGCGGGACGCAGGCAGGCGTCGCCGCCGCGGCCGTCAGCTTCATGCGCGATGAGTTCGGCTGCAGCTTCATCCGCGCCGGCATCGGGCCTGGCATCTGCGGCCGCTGCTACGAGGTGGGCGAGGACGTGGCGGCAAAGTTCGACGCGCGATTCATCGGCCCGAGCAACGCGGGGAAGTGGCTCCTCGACCTCGTGGCCGCCAACACCGCGCAGCTCGAGGCCGCGGGCGTGAAGGCGGTCTACGACATCGCGATGTGCACCAAGGAGAGCTACCTGTTCCCGTCCCACCGGCGCCACCCCGACGGCACCCGGTTCGGCGCCATCGTCGCCCTCCGGTGACCGTCGCCGAGAACCTCGCCGCGGTCCGTCAGCGTATCGAACGCGCGGGCGGCGACCCAGGCAAGGTCACGATCGTCGCGGTCACCAAGGGCTTCGGCCGCGAAGTTTGCCAGGCAGCGCTGGACGCCGGCCTCAAGATCCTCGGCGAGAACCGCGTCCAGGAGGCGCTCGAGAAGATGGAGACCGTCAACGGCGCCGAGTGGCACCTCATCGGCCATCTCCAGACGAACAAGGCCCGGTCGGCGGCGGGCCGGTTCGCGCTCATCCAGTCGATCGACTCCACCCACGTCGCCGAGGCGCTGGCGCGGATCAACGTCGAGCAGAAGGTCCTGGTCGAGGTCAACGTCGCCCGCGAGGCGCGCAAGACCGGCGCCGACCCGTCCGAGGCGCCACAGGTGATCGACGCCGTGGCCGAGATGCTCGACCTGCAGGGCCTCATGGCGATGGCGCCGGCGAGCGGAGACCCCAGACCAGCGTTCGACGAGCTGCGGACGCTGCGCGACGCCGCCGAGCAACGGCTTGGCAGGTCGCTCCCTATCCTGTCCATGGGCATGAGCGGAGATTTCGAGATCGCGGTCGCGGCCGGCAGCACGATGCTGCGATTGGGCACGGTCCTGTTCGGGCCGAGACCATGAATTCCGCGCTCGGGCTGCTGGCCCTGCTGATCCAGATCTACCTGTTCATCATCCTGGTCCGCGTCATCTTCTCGTTCGTCAGCCCGTTTCCGACCAACGCGATCTCGCGCTTCGCGTGGGCCCTCACCGAGCCGGTGCTGGCGCCGATCCGGCGCGCGCTGCCGCCGATGTCCGGCCTCGACCTCTCGCCCATGGTCGTGTGGCTCGCGGGCTTCCTGCTGCTCGGCCTCCTGAACAGCCTGCGGTAAGATCCAGGTTCAACGCGGCGCTGACGGAGACAGGTAGGCCCGTCTGAGCGGTCGACAGAGAGCCTCGCGCGAGCTGAAAGCGAGGCGACCGATGACGGTGCCGAGATCACTCCCGAGCCGAAGCCTGTGAGAGTCCGAGGTGGTTGCCTCGGGAACCTGGGTGGTACCGCGGGTCGGCGCGACTCGTCCCAGAGAACGCAAATCAACGTCTCTGTGGAGTGAAGTTGTTCGAGAAGGTCGACCAGAAAGTCAGCTTCCCGGAGCTGGAAAAGCAGCTCATGGAGAAGTGGAAGGCGGAGCAGACGTTCCTGCGCTCCCTCGAGCTGCGCGTAGGGCGGCCGCGCTTCGTCTTCTACGAGGGCCCGCCGACCGCGAACGGCAAGCCCGCGACCCACCACATCCTGGCGCGCGCGTTCAAGGACCTCTTCGGCCGCTACAAGACGATGAAGGGCTTCTACGTCGAGCGCAAGGCGGGCTGGGACACGCACGGCCTGCCGGTCGAGATCGAGGTCGAGAAGAAGCTCAACATCTCGGGCAAGTTCGAGATCGAGAACGAGATCGGCGTCGAGCGCTTCAACGAGCTCTGCCGCCAGAGCGTCTACGAGTACGTCGACGACTGGCGCGCCTTCAGCGAGAGGATGGCGTTCTGGCAGGACTACGACCACGCCTACTGGACGCTGACCTCCGAGTACATGCAGTCCGTCTGGTGGGCGCTGAGCGAGATGTGGAAGCAGAACCTCATCTACAAGGGCTTTCGCGTCGCGCCCTACTGCTATCGCTGCGCCACTCCGCTTTCCAGCCACGAGCTGGCGCAGGGCTACCGCGACAACGTCCCAGACCCGAGCGTCTATGTCCGCTTCCGGCTCAAGAACGACCCCAGCACGTCCATCCTCGCCTGGACGACGACGCCCTGGACGCTGCCCGGCAACGTCGCGCTCGCCGTCGGCAACGACATCGACTACATCAAGGTGAAGGAGGGGGACGAGTACCTCATCCTCGCTGAGGCGCGACTGGCGATCCTGAAGGAACCGCCGGACGTGGTCGAGCGCATGAAGGGCAGCGAGCTGGTCGGCCTCGAATACGAGCCGCTCTATCCGTACTCGGTCCCTGAGCAGGGCCGCGCCCAGTACGTGGTCGACGCCGACTTCGTCTCCATCGACGAGGGCACCGGCGTCGTCCACACCTCCGCGCTTTACGGCGTCGACGACCTCCGCCTCTGCCAGGAGAAGGGCATCCCCTTCAAGCACACGGTCGGGCTCGACGGCAAGTTCCTGCCCTACGTCGACAAGTTCGCCGGCCTCCACGTCAAGGAGGCCGACCCAGTGATCATCGACGACCTCAAGCAGCGTGGCCTCCTGTACAGGTCGGAGACCATCCTCCACACCTACCCGGAGTGCTGGCGGTGCAAGACCCCGCTCATCTACTACGCGCTTGATGCCTGGTACATCCGCACGACCGAGCGCAAGGCGGAGCTCATCGCGAACAACAGCGCCACGAACTGGGTGCCGGAGCACATCAAGACCGGCCGCATGGGCGACTGGCTGCAGAACAACATCGACTGGCAGTTCTCACGCACGCGGTACTGGGGCACCCCGCTGCCGATCTGGATCTGCGAGCAGTGCGCCGAGCAGCGGATCGTCAGCTCGGCGGCCGAGCTCGGCCTCGCGGACGATGCCGACCTTCACCGGCCGTACATCGACGAGGTGACGCTCAAGTGCGAGAAGTGCGACGGCGTCATGCGGCGCGTGCCAGAGGTGCTCGACACCTGGTTTGACTCGGGGTCGATGCCGTTCGCCCAGCGCGGCTACCCGCGCAAGGGCCATGACGAGTTTGAGGAGACGTTCCCCGCCGACTTCATCTCCGAGGCGATCGACCAGACGCGGGGCTGGTTCTACACCCTGCTGGCGATATCGACGCTGCTCTTTCACCAGAACTCGTATCGGAACGTCATCTGCCTCGGCCACGTCGTGGACCCGACAGGCAAGAAAGCGTCCAAGTCGCGCGGCAACGTGCTCGACCCGAACTATCTCTTCGACACGTTCGGCTCGGACGCCGTGCGCTGGTACTTCTACACGTCGACCCAGGTCGGCGAGAACTACCGCACCGGCGACGCCGTGCTGCGCGAGACCTTGCAGCAGTTCTTCATCCCGCTGTGGAACTGCTACTCGTTCTTCGTCACCTACGCGCGGCTGGACAACTTCGATCCGGCGCAGCCGGCGGTGCCGCTGGAGGAGCGGCACGTGCTGGACCGCTGGCTGCTGTCGCGACTGTACCGCCTGGTCAACGACGTCAACGTCGGCCTCGACGCCTATGACGCGGTCGAGCCCTCCCGGCGCATCCAGCGCTTCGTCGACGACCTCTCCAACTGGTACATCCGTCGCTCCCGACGTCGCTTCTGGAAGTCGCAGTCGGACCGCGACAAGCTGGCCGCGTACCAGACGCTCTACGAGACCCTGTCGACGGTCGCCCGGCTGATGGCCCCCTTCGCGCCCTTCACCTCGGACGCGATCTACCGCAACCTGTCGAGCGGCGAGTCGGTCCATCTCGCCGACTTCCCCGAGAGCGTCGGGGCGGAGGATTCGGCCGTCGAGACCGCGATGGCCCGCGCCCGGCAGGCGGTCGAGGCGGGGCTCGCGGCGCGCGACGCCGCCCGCCTCAAGGTGCGTCAGCCGCTGGCCTCGATCGCGCTGCCCGGCGACGACCTGCCCGAGGACGTCGCCGCCATCGTCCGTGACGAGCTCAACGTCAAGAACGTCACGTTCGGCGCCCCCGACGTTCGGCTGGACACGGAGATCACCGAGCCGCTGAAGCTCGAGGGACTGGCGCGCGAGGTCGTGCGCGTCATCCAGGACCGGCGCAAGAAGCTCGGCTTCAACGTCGAGGACCGGATCGACACCCGGTACGAGGCCGACGGCCTGCTCGTCCGCGCCCTCGACCGGCACGGCGACTACATCAAGTCCGAAACTCTCTCCAGGACTCTCGAGCGGGGCCGGCAAGACGGGTTCGACGG
>JBKPCW010000015.1:0-5483 GCA_046727555.1 Candidatus Dormiibacterota bacterium
GTTCTCCCCTTCCGCACGGCGCCGTCTTCTGTCCCTCGTGCGGAGTCCGCACCGACGATCCCCAGGCGGAACCGCTCCACATCGTCGATCGCACGACGGGGCTCTTCAACGATCGCTTCGTCCGCCCCGTGCTCGAGGACGAGCTCGCGCGAGCGCACCGCTATCAGCGCAACCTCGGCGTCCTGCTGATCGAAGCCAACGGAACGCTTCCTCCTGACGAAGCGCTGAAGACGATGGCCGCGGCGCTGGCCGGCACCGTGCGCGACGTCGACACGCCTGGAGTCCTCGGTCGCACACCGCCGCAGCTCCTGGCCATCCTTCCGGACACCGACGTCGCGGGCACGGCCCACGCCGCCAACCGCGTGCTCGCGGCCGTCAACGAGGCGCTCAAGCCGCAAGGCGCGCAGGCCGCGGTCGGCCTCGTCTGCGTCCGCCCGGGTCAGCGCGTGCGTGCGGGCGCGGTCATCGAGAGCGCGAGCCGCTCACTGAGGTCGGGCCGGCCCGAGATGATGGGCAAGCCGGCCTGAGCTTCGACCTCTATCTCGCCCGCCACGGCGAGACGGAATGGAGTCTCTCCGGCCGGCACACGGGAGTCACCGACCTGCCGCTGACGCCGCGCGGCGAGGAGAAGGCGCGCGCCCTCGGTCAGAGGCTGCAGGGCATGCGCTTCGACCACGTCTACTCCAGCCCCCTGCGCCGAGCGCTGCGCACGGCGGAGCTTGCCGGTTTTCCCAACCCGGAGGTCACCGATCTGCTGCGCGAGGTCGATTACGGCCGCTACGAAGGCCTGACGACCGGGCAGATCCAGGACGCGGACCCCGACTGGGAGCTCTACAGGGATGGCTGCCCCGGAGGCGAGACGCCGGACCACGTCTACGCGCGGGCGCGCGCATTCGTCGACCTGGCGTCAACTCGCCAGGCCGAGGGTGCGGCCCTGGCCTTCGCCCACGGCCACATCCTGCGTGCGATCGGCGTGGCGTGGATCTCCGCCGGCATCGGCCTGGCCGCGCGCTTGCAGCTGGACGTGGCAACGCTCAACCTGCTCCGTACGACTGACCGCGGCCACGTGATCGGGTTCTGGAACGCTGGATGAGCCCGACTACTACGTGCGGCGGCGCAGCGTCCACGTCCGACTGCGGACACCAGGGAGGCCGGCGAAGACCAGGTAGGCGTATGTGGGCTCGTCGGCACGGTAGGTGTGCCGCTCGCCGGGATTGATCAGCAACATCTCCCCCTCACCCACGACGCCGCTGTTCACGCCGTCGTCGAAGTGGAGCCGCCCGTCGGTGACGATCAGCGCGACCGGGATCGCGTTGCGGTGCTCGGGCACGCGCTGCCCCGCCTCCAGGCGCAACCCGACCACGCGCATCGAACCGCAGTCCGCGATCTGCTCGAACCCGAACGGCCGAGGTTGCTCCGCGGACGGACCGGACACATGAACATCATCCACGCCATCGGGATCGAGGGTGCGCGACGGGCACAGGGCATCGTCGTCGTGATCGACGTGCTCCGCTCGTTCACGGTGAGCGCTTACGCGCTCGCGGGCGGCGCGCGCGAGTGCCGCCTGGTGAGGACGGTCGACGAGGCCAGGGAGCTGGCGGCGCGTACCGAGCGCGCCGTGATCTGCGCCGAGGAAGACGCGCTGCCGGTCGAGGGCATCCCGATCAGCAACTCGCCGACCATGATCCGCTCGACCGACCTCAAAGGCCGCGTGCTGATCCAGCGCTCGACAGCGGGTACGCAGGTCGCGGCGGCCGTGAAGGGTGACGACATCTTCGCCGCGAGTCTGGTCGTCGCCCGGGCGACGATACAAGCCTGCCTGTTAAGAAAGCCCGAGACGATCACTCTCGTCGCCTCGGCCGACCATCCCGAGGACCACGCGTGCGCCCGCTACATGCAGGCGTTGATCGAGGGCCGGCGGCCGAATCTCGAAATGCTGCTCGAGCCGCTGCGCGATTCCGAGCGCTATCGCCGGGCCGTCAGCGGCGAGTGGCCCGGCTTTCCCCGCACCGACCTCGATCTCTCGCTCGCACCCGACCGATTCGACTTCGCGATGCCGGTCACGAGAGAGACCGGCTACCTGAGGGTGACCGCAAGCTTCCCCGCGGCCTGAGCGTCAAGCCAGATGAAGGCTCGGGATGGGCGCTCGTGTTGTTGGCGCGGCGGTCCTGTTGTTGCTCCTCGCGTCCTGTGGCGCGATCTGCGGTCCGATCCCGGTCGCGTCGGTCCAGCAGGAGCACAACATCAACTGCGTCGACGCCCAGGCGCCGCACCACGCGTACGTGGTCGTCCAGCACGCGTCCGGCGGGTGGGTCGAGCGCTGTGTGGGGTTTGCGCCTGGGTTCATCGACGCAGCCATTCTCATGAGTCGCGCAGGCATCGCGTACGCGTCGCGTGACGCGAGGGTCTGCGCGGTCGACGGTGAGCCCGCGAGCGCGGCGACGTGCGGGCAGAACGACGCCAGGCACTGGGCCGTGTTCGTCGCGAGCGGGGACAGGTGGTCGCTCACGACCACACCGTTCGACGACGTGCAGGTCGCCGACGCGCAGGCGGTCGGACTGCGTTACGTCGCGGCGACAGATGCCGCGCCCGCGCCTCCGCCGCTGCCCCACCGGCTGCCCGGGTAACATTCGCTGCCAGGGCACCAAGGGAATCCGGTGCGAAACCGGAGCTGTCGCGCAACTGTGAGCGAGGAGCCTGCGTCCCAGGCAAGCCACTGAGGTAGAAGCACCTCGGGAAGGCGGGACGACGGCGGCGATCCGCGAGCCAGGAGACCTGAACGCCCCAACGGCAACCCCGTCCGCGCGCAACGGCACGGAAGCTCCTGGCGGTCGGCTTTCAGCAGCGCGATGGGAAGTAGGCGGACCGCCAGGAGGACAACAGAGTGCGCAAGCACCCCATCGCGGCCAGCGCGACACTGGCCCTGCTCATCGGCGCCATGACCGCCATAGCGGCGTGCGGAGGCTCCCCTTCGGCGAGCTCGTCTCCCGCGAGCACGTGCATCAACGCGTCGGCGCCACATCGCGCGTACGTCGTCGTGCAGCACGCCGCCGGAGCCCAGGTCCAGAAGTGCGTCGGCTTCAGCGGGGACACCCTCGACGGTCAGACCCTGATGGACCAGTCGAAGGTCGAGTACCAGACGCAGACCTTCAGCTTCGGCAAGGCGGTCTGCCAGATCGACAACGAGCCCGCGCAGTACACCAAGTGCTTCGCGGACACCGGTCCCAACTGGACCCTCTTCGTCGACACCGGGGGCGCGTGGACGCTCGCCCAGACCGGCTACACCCAGGTCACGCTGCACGACAAGGAGGCGCTGGGCTGGCTCTACACGGCCGACCAGTCGCCCTCGCCGCCGCCGCTGCCGAAGCAGTGACGAAAACGTGAACGCCAGGGCCGTCGCCGCCTGGTCGGGAGCGTGTCTCGTGATCGTGCTCACGACGTCGAACCCGGCCTACAAGGCGGCGGTCCTCGGCGTCGCGTTCGCCGTCCTGGCGGCGAGCGCGGGCCTGCGCCGGATGCGGCGCCTGTTGCTCGGCGTCGCGTTCGTCGCCGACTTCGACGTGCTCCTGAACTTCGTTTCCGCACACCTGGGGCGGACCGTTCTGTTCGCTCTCCCCGACGCCATCCCCGCCCTCGGCGGGCCCTACACCCTCGAGGGTCTGGCCTTCGGCGTGTCTGGCGCCCTGACCATCGCCGCCGCGCTGCTCGCCGCCGCCCCCTTCTCGCTCCTGCTCGAGCCGCACGAGGTGATGGACGCGCTGCCCTCGGCGCTCGCGAGCACTGGGACCGCGATCGCGGCCTCGCTCAACCTCGTGCCTTCGATCTCCAGGTCGTTGACGGACGTCAGCGAGGCCCAGCGCATCCGCGGCTGGCGGCCGCGCGGCCCGAGCTCGTGGGCGGAGGTGCTCGTCCCGGTCGTGCTCACGAGTGCCGAGGGGTCGATCCAGCTCGCGGAGTCGATGGAGGCCCGCGGCTTTGGCTCAGGGCCTCGCACCGCTTACCACCGACCGCGGCTCGGTCGCGGCGACTGGGCTGTCATCGCGGCGGCCGCGCTCGCCACGGTCGCTTTCCTCGCGAGCCGCGCGGCCGGTTGGGCCGCCGACTGGTACCCGTATCCCACCCTGCATCCGCCGGCGATCGCCCTCGGTCCGCTGGTTGCATGCCTGGTCCTCCTCGTCCCGGTGGTGGCATGGCGACGGCGCGGCTGACGGACCTCTCGTACGCATACACGCGCGGTGGCGGCCTCGCGCTCGACGGCGTGTCGCTCGAGGTCGGGGAGGGGCTCACGCTCGTCGTCGGGCCTTCGGGAGGTGGCAAGTCGACACTTCTGCGCGTCCTCAACGGCCTCGTTCCTCACTTTCACGGCGGCCGCATCAGCGGCGCCGCGACGTCGGCGGGGATCGACGTCATCGCCACCCCGACCCGCGTCCTCGCCCGCCACGTCGGCTTCGTCTTCCAGGACCCCGAGCTCCAGGCGGTCTACGACATGGTGGAACGCGAGGTCGCATTCGGCCTGGAGAACCTGGGCGTGCCCACGGAGCGAATGGGCGCCCGGATCGAAGAAGCGCTGCACCAGGCGGGCGCCGGCCACCTCGCCGGTCGCCGGCTCAGCACCCTGAGCGGTGGCGAACGGCAGCGCGTCGCGCTGGCCTCGGTGCTGGCGATGGGACCGCAGACCGTCGTCCTCGACGAGCCCACCTCTCAGCTCGACCCCGAAGGCGCGGCGCGCGTGCTGGAGGCGACCATCGCTCTCAAGCAATCGGGTCGCGCCGTGGTCATCTCGGAGCATCGTTTCGATGCGCTCACGCGTGTCGCCGACGACGTGGTCATGGTCGAAGACGGGCGTACCCGCCGTGGCGACCCGCCGTCGACCGAGCGCCCGGTCACGACACCGCGCGGCGCGCCCGGCGACGAGGCATGGGCCCTCCACGGCGTCACGGCCGGTTTCAGGGACCGCCCCGTCATCGACGCCCTCGACCTCGCGGGCCGGCAGGGCGAGGTCGTCGTCCTCACCGGGCCCAACGGCGCGGGCAAGACGACGCTGCTGCGCACGATCGCCGGTGCCCTGCCGCCGCTCGCCGGCCGGGTCGAGCGCCGGCCAGGCCGGGTCGCGTACCTGCCGCAGAACCCCGCGGCCCTGCTCCATCAGCCGACGGTGCGGGCGGAGGTCGAGCTCACGCTGCGGCGCTCGCCCAACGGGCAGCAGGCGACGCCGATCCTGGAGGAGCTCGGGCTGCTGCACGTCGCGGACCGCTACCCGCGCGACCTCTCGTCGGGCGAGCGCCAGCGCGCCGCGCTGGCCGCGGTGCTCGCGGGACACCCTTCGTGCGTCCTCCTCGACGAGCCCACCTCTCAGCTCGACCCCGAAGGCGCGGCGCGCGTGCTGGCTGCGACCATCGCTCTCAAGCAATCGGGTCGCGCCGTGGTCATCTCGGAGCATCGTTTCGATGCGCTCACGCGTGTCGCCGACGACGTGGTCATGG
>JBKPCW010000016.1:0-5779 GCA_046727555.1 Candidatus Dormiibacterota bacterium
ATCGCCGGGATCGAGGACGCGATCCACTCCAGGCTGACGTTTCGCGCCCGGGTCGCGCTCGTACCGGAGTCGGACTTCGGAGAGGCGGGTTACAAAACGCGCCTTTCGGTCCACAAGTGAAACGCGGGATCCGGTCCCGCCTCGGGCACAGCACGGCCGACCGCATTTTCGTCCGCGGCCACGACCTGACCGCCGACCTGATCGGCAAGGTCTCGCTCGGCGACGTCGCGTTTCTCGAGCTGCAGGGCCGCCTCCCGAGCGAGAAGGAGTCGGTGATGTTCAACGCGCTGGTGGTCACGCTCGTCGAGCACGGCGTGACGCCGAGCGCGATCGCCGCCCGGCTCACGTACTTCGGCGCGCCCGAGTCTCTCCAGGCCGCGGTCGCGGCCGGCCTCCTCGGGATGGGCGACCGCTTCGGCGGGTCCATCGAGCAGGCGGCCCGAATGCTGCAGGAGGCGCCGGCGGATGGTGAGCGGCGTGCGGTGGCGCGCGAGATCGTGGCCGGCTACCGCGCCCGCAAGGAGATCATCCCCGGCCTAGGCCACCCGGTCCACAAGCCGGCCGACCCGCGGACGACCAGGCTGTTCGAGCTCGCGGCCGAGACGGGTTTTTCCAGCCGCCACGTCCGCCTGATGGAGCTCATCGCCGAGAAGGCGACCGCCGTCTACGGGCGCGAGCTTCCGGTCAACGCCACGGGCGCGATCGCCGCCATCGCGAGCGAGATGGACATTCCGTGGCGGGTGACCCGCGGGCTGGCAGTGATGGCTCGCGCCATCGGGCTTGTCGCCCACGTCCAGGAGGAGATGGAGGACCCGATGGCGGCCGAGATCTGGTCGCGGACCGAGGCGGCGGCGGCCCCGGAAAATGCTCCGTCCCCGGACTAATATGGGGTCGGGCGTGGCTGGGATTCCCGGCATCCACCATGTGACGTGCATCACGGGCGACGTGCAGAGGTGCGTCAACTTCTACGTCGGCGTGCTGGGCCTGCGCTTCGTCAAGAAGAGCATCAACCAGGATCTGCCCGACACCTACCACATCTACTTCGGCGACTACCTCGGATCGCCCGGCACGGCGATGACCTTCTTCGGCTGGCCGACGTGGCCGAAGCAGAAGGCAGGGAGCGGTCAGGTGACGGCGGTCTCGTTCCAGGTTCCCGAGGGTTCGCTCGGCTTCTGGAGCAACCGGCTCAAGGAGGTGCACGCCGACCACCGGATGGTCAGCAGGTTCGACTCCGACGCCCTTGCGATGCTTGACCCCGACGGCATCGAGATCGAGCTGGTGGCGCAGGCGTCGAACGAGCGCTGGAGGCCGTGGCCCGATGGACCTGTGGACGAAAGCCATGCGATCCGCGGCTTCCACTCGGTGACGATGACGCTGGCCGAGACCTCGGCGACCTTCACGCTCCTCACGTCGGCCATGGGCTTTCGCGTCGCCGCGGAAGAGGGCAAGCGGATTCGGTTCGAGACCGGCGCCGGCGGCCCGCACGCCATCCTCGACGTCGTCGAGGCGCCCGAGGGGCCGGTGGGCGAGGAGTCGATCGGCACGGTGCACCACGTCGCGTGGCGCACTCCCGACGCCGGCACCCAGGTCGCCTGGCGCGACGCGCTGCTGACCGCGGGCCGGAACGTGACGCCGGTGATCGACCGCTGGTACTTCAAGTCGATCTACTACCGCGAACCCGGCGGCGTCCTGTTCGAAATCGCGACCGACGGTCCCGGCTTCACGGTCGATGAGCCGCCCGAGAGACTCGGGACCACGCTCAGCCTGCCGCCCTGGTTCCAGGTCCGGCGCGAGCACCTCGACGAGACGTTGCCGCCCATCGTCGTGCCGACCACCGCGACGACCGGCGCTCATTAGTCCAGTGGTCTGTCCAAACCCTGGGAGGTGAGAGGGCCTATGAGCACAGCAGTGATCACGCCGGTCAACCCGATGTCCGCGGAGGGAAAGGACACGGTCATGACGGTGATGCGCCGCGACCGTGACAACTTCACGCGGCTCGTCTCCGACCCGAAGAACTGGAACGTCGATACGCGCTGCACGGGATGGGAGGTGCGCGACCTGGTCGGGCACATGATCGACGTCATGGAGGGTTACTTCAAGAACTGGGAGGCCGCCGAGGCCGGCCGCGACGGCACCGCGCTCGGCCTGCCGGTGATGGGGGAGACGCTCAACGACCACGCCCTCGAGTTCCGCAAGCTGTCGCGTGAGGAGGCGATCGAGCGCTTCAAGAAGGACGCGCAGAAGCTGGACAAGATCCTGGCCTCGCTCACGCCCGAGCAGTGGACCAGCTTCATGGTCTACCACCCGTTCGCGGGTCCGGTGCCGGCCGGGTTCTACGCGACGTTCCAGATCATGGACTACGGCGTCCACCCGTACGACATCGAGTACGGCCTCGGCAACAAGCTCGCGACCATCGACGAGGCGACGGCGGGGTTGATCCTGCCGTTCGCGTTCGTGTTCTGGCAGTACACGGTCGATGAGAAGACGTCCAAGGGCCAGGACTACACCTACGGCATCCAGGTCGACGGACCGTGGGGCGGCAAGTGGCGAGCCACCGTCAAGGACGGCAAGTGGTCGGCGGCGCCCGAGAGCGGCAACTTCGAAGGCTGCGACGCGCTGATCCACTTCAACAACGCCGCCGACGCGGTGCTGACGTTCTTCCAGCGCTTTCCGGGAGGCTCGGCGAGCGGCGACGAGAACGTGATCAACAACATCCGGCAGCTGCACTTCCGCTTCTAACGCGCAGCACACTCTGGGCGGCGGACCTGGGCACTGAGCCCCTCGGTCCGCCGCTTTTTTCTGTCCAGGAGATCCACCGCGACCGGGCGGACCTGATCGAGGCAGCGATGGGGCCAGAGGCGGACCTCGTCCAACCGCGGTTCACGCGGGGCTGCCGGTGCTTCGCGGTCCTGATCGACGGTGAGATCGCCGGCTACGGCTGGCTCTCGACCGGGCCCGAATGGATCGGCGAGCTGCAGCGGGAGATCAGGCCGCGCAAGGCCGAGGCATATATCTGGAACTGCGTGACGCTGGCCGGGCACCGGCGCAAGGGCGTGTTCCGGTCGCTCGTGATCGGCATCGTGGAGGCCGCGCGCACATCCGGTATGCGGCGAGTGTGGATCGGCAGCGTGGATATTCCAGCTGAGAAAGCACTGGCGCCGCTGGGTTTTCGCCCAGCGGCGCACTTTCACACCTTCCGCGTTCTCGGCCTATTCGTGACGACCGGGACCGCGATTGTCGATTCCGAGGCTCGACGGGTGATTTCGTACAACACTGGCGTTGAGTTCGGCGCAATAACGCGCCGTCGTCACTAGCCCCCTGTGTTTTTGCCTCCGGTTGCGAAGTAGCTCACGCAGTCGCCCTGGTTCTTGAACGGTCCCGGCGCCGATGTGAACCCCTGCCAGCCCCCGTCCTTGC
Source organism: Candidatus Dormiibacterota bacterium (assembly GCA_046727555.1). Lineage (GTDB taxonomy): Bacteria > Chloroflexota > Dormibacteria > Dormibacterales > Dormibacteraceae > 40CM-4-65-16. The sequence continues at coordinate 3,418 of JBKPCW010000016.1, forward strand.
AGGCCTGGGCCGACTCGAACGTGTAGAGCGTGCCGTTGATCTGCACGTTGTCGACCACCGCCGTCTGGGTGCCGAACTTCCAGTCCGCGTCGACGACCAGCGCGATGCCTGTTACGGACAGGCTGCCATAGGTCGCGTCCGCATGGGCGAACGTGTCGTAGAACGTGCCGCCGAGCTGCGACGTGTCGACGAAGCTCGCCGGCGAAGCCAGGTTGCCGCTGCCGGCCCAGACGTTCTGGGGGCAGTCGCTGTAGTTCGGTGGCGGCCCGAGGTAGACGAACGCGTTGCCGCTCGGCGTCTCGATCGAGAAGCGTGGCGCACCGCCGCCGCAGCTCCCGGCGGTGAACATGTAATCGGTGGCGAGGTTCTGGATGTCGGCGAACGTCGTGCCCGCCGGCACCGCGAACTCGATGCCTCCGTATCCCGGCGCGACGGCGACCGACGAGCGGATCTTGACACCGGTGGGCGAGTTGTGGCCGCTCACCAGCGTCGCATCGCCGAACAGCGTGAATCCGCCGGCGGCGACGACGGGCGCGGCCGCAAGCAGCATGGCGGCACCCGAGGCCAGGACGGCAACGATCCTTCGGATCATGGCGACACCCCCATCTTCAGCAAGGACCAGTCGACCGAATTAAGCACGGAACCGTGACCTCTGTCAATCAACGCCCCTTAACAGAAGCACCGAACTGCCTTAGACTGCCGCACAACGTCGCTGGGGTTTCGTCTCTCGTGTGTTGAGGAAGGGCGCATGAAGAGGGGTCGGCTCAAAGCCATCGCGGTGCTGTCGTCCGCGGCCGTGCTGCTCGCCCTTGCCCCCGGGCAGGCCGCCGCCGACGGCAACTCCAACCTCCACCTCTTCAAGTTCGTCGACCCCGTCCAGCTGACCATCGCGCCGAGCATCGGCGCCACGCTGTCCGTCGACAAGGGCTCGGCCATCCCCGGCGACAGGCTCACCTACACGGCCGTCATCAGCAACCCGACGGCCACTTTCGGCATGGGCGGGTACTTCAATGCCCAATCGACGGCCAGCGCCGACGCGACGGTCGCCTACTACTGGGACGAGCTCGAGTACTGCGGCAGCGGTTCGGACTGCGGCAACGGGTTCGGCAACACGCACTGGATCCCCGTGGCGACGTTCGAGACGGGCAAGGCCGGCTACGTGCCGATAACCCAGCCACCCAAGCACACCGGCTTGACCTTTGCGGCCCAACCGGTGACCCGCTCCGGGGTCACCTACCCGTCGAGCGGCGACCGGGTCCTGGGCACGGTGATCAAGCCGAAGGCGACGGCGACCTGGACATACCTGGCCACGGTGACGCTGACCCCGGCCCAGCTCGCGGTGCTTGCCGACCCGGCGAAGGCGACCTACGTCCGGAACGTGATCCATCTCGAGGTCACGGTCCGCAATCAGACCGCCGCGCAGCCCGCCACCGACCCCGAGATCTTCACGAGCCCGTTCACCTCGAGTTCCAACCCCGGCGCCATCCACGACATCACCGTGACCTTCACCCTGCCCAACGGCACGACCGCCGTGGTGGGATCGGCGCAGGTGCCCGGCCTCGCTCTGCTGAACCCCGGGGGCACGGCGACCGCCACGACCTCCTACACGGTCCCTGTTCCGGGTCCGCGGGCGTCGGACGAGACGGAGAGCGCGTACGCGAACCGGCTGGACCCCCTCGACCGGGCGGCGCTCGTGGCGAGCGCGCTGGCCGCGGGCACCGGTTTCAGCGGCCCGGTCTACGCCACCACGCCGACCGTGTCCACGACCGAGCACGTGCCCATAGTCACGATCGTCAAGATCGGACCGGCGACGGTCGACGCCGGCAGCACCGAGACCAACCCCCTGACGCTCACCAACGTCGGCACCGCCGCGGCCTCGTCGCTGGTCGTCGACGACTCGGTGCCGAGCGGGGCCCACGGCAACGTCACGGGCGTGCCCACCACCACCCTCGACCCGAATGGATCGGCCTACCCGTCGGCGGCGTTCGCCGTCCCCACCGACCAGGCCGAAGGCGACCTGAGGGACACCGCATCGGTGACGTGGAAGGACGGCAACGGCAACTCCTATGGATCGTTCTCGAGCTCGTTCACGACCGTGGTCCGCAACGTGCTCGTCGGTGGCCGGCTGACGCTGGCGCCGATCACGGCGGGGCCCAACCAAGTGGGAGGCACGCAGACCCTCACGGCCACGCTCGTCGACCGCAACGGCAATCCGCTCGGCGGCCGCACCGTGACGCTGGCCGTGACCGGGGCGAACCCGACCACGCTGACCGCGACCACGAGCGCCACCGGCGACGCCACCTTCACCTACACGGGCGCGCACGCCGGCAACGACGTCGCCCAGGCGACGTTCATCGCGGGC
>JBKPCW010000017.1:0-7282 GCA_046727555.1 Candidatus Dormiibacterota bacterium
CCGTCGATGTCCACCGACATGGGTTTGTTCTTGAACGAAAGGAGGGCTCGCAGACCGCCGATCCTGTAGGCCGCGCTGCCAAAACGCTTCGTTCCGTTCCCAACCCGATACACCACATCGCCGCCGAGGCCCGCGTCGGCGATGTTGATGAAGTGGCGCACTGCGGTTGAGCCGTCCGCGTTCGCGAAGGTGACGCAGCCGGCGTCGAGCCTCCGCACCATGCCGTTTCGCAGCACGTCTACCGCCTGCCTCGGGTCGACCGGGATGCGGAGCGTGCGCCGAAAGTCCCCGCCGGTGCCAAGCGGCACCATGGCCAGCTTCGTGGACGTGGGAATGGGAGCACCGTTGCGAAAGAAGCCGTTCACGACCTCGTTCAGCGTCCCGTCGCCGCCGACGGCGACGACCACCGGGCGCGAGGCGAGCACGTTGCGCTGCGCGATCTCGGTCGCTTCGAGCGGGCGCGTCGTCTTCGCGACCTCGTAGGGAAGGCCGGTCGACGGGAGCCAGGACTCGACCGCCGCCCATTCGCGTCCCGCCTTGCCCGCTCCCGAGGCCGGGTTGACGATGAAGAGGATCGCCGCGCCGGCCTGAGCGCCTATCGCGAACCTCCGACCGCTCGCGGGTTCATGATCCCCTCAGGGTCGAGACCTTCTTTCATCGCTTTCCAGACGCGCATCCAACCTCCCATCTCATCCGCGATCCACCGCGACCTTGCCTGGCCCACCCCGTGGTGGTGGGTGATCGTGGCCCCCAGCTCGAGGGCCGCCGTCATCGCCCCTTCCCAGGCGCGCCCATATGTAGCACGTGCCTCGGGCTCCGTGGCGCCCGATCCCGCGAACGAGAAATAGGCGCAGCAGCCCTGCTCGTAGGCATGACTGAAATGGCATAACGCGAGCCCGCCGACGGCTATTGCGGCTTTGACCCTGGCGTGGAGCTCAGGGAGGACGGTCCAGGGCGCCGCGAGCTCGATCGTGTCCAGGTAGGCTCCGGATGGGGCGAGGAACGCCTTGAGCCGCTCGGCGGAGAGATCGAAGCGGTGCTCCTGCCAGCGCTCCCACGGCTTGTCACCCATCGGGCGGCCCTCGCGCGCGAGCGTCTCGACCTCTTTCGCCTCCGCCGCCGCCACCTTCGCCGGCCCGGCGGTGGCCACGACCAGCAGGCACTCCCCTTCACCGAGCTCGTAGCCGTTGAACACCGCGTCCTCGGCGTCATAGAGACGCATGACCAGCGGCCGGATTCCCGACTGCATCACGGCCCGCATGCACTCGAGGCCCTCGCGCACGCCGGCGAACGCGTAGCCGCGCCCCACGGTCGCCTCCGGCAGACGGTGGACGCGCAGCACGGCGCCGAGCACGACGCCCAGGCCGCCCTCGGCGCCGGCGAACAGCTGGTGCAGCGCCGGTCCCGCCGCCGAACGCGGGCCCGGCCTCGGGGCCGCGAACGTGCCGTCCGGCAGGACCACCGCGAGGCCGAGCACCATGTCCTCGATGCTTCCGTAGCGGCTCGACTCCTGGCCTGACGAGCGGGTGGACACCAGACCACCGACGGTCGTGCCCGGGAGGGAGCTCGGGTAGTGGCCGAGGGTCAGGCCCTTCGCGTTGAGCTGCTTCTCGAGCTCGTAGCCGTTGACGCCCGCCTCGCACCGGCAGACGAGGTTCGTCTCATCGATCTCGAAGACGCGGTCGAACGCCGACATGTCGAGCGCGATCTCGCCCTTCGCCGGAGCGAGGGCACCGCAGACCCCGCTGCCGCCCCCCATCGGAGTCACGGCGACGTGGTTGACAGCCGCCCAGCGCAGCACCGCCGTCACCTGGTCGCGTCCGGTCGGGCGCACGACCAGGGCCGTCTCCGGGACCTTGCCCGCCCGCTCAGCCATGATCGCCACCGGCCACAGGTCGCGCACGGGGCGCTCGTCGACCGCGGCCGGCCCGACGATCTTCTCGAGGTCGGTCCTGGTCAACGAGCGGCGATCCGGCGCGTGTCCTCGACGTCGCGCTTCAGCTGCCGGACCAGGTCGCCGGGCGTCGGGAACTTGATGTCCGGGTGCAGGTACTGGACGAAGCGCAGCTCCAGTCGCTGCTGATACAGGTCGCCCTCGAAGTCGAGGAGGAAGGCCTCGACCTTGAGCTCGGTTCCACCGAACGTCGGGCGGTATCCGACCGAAAGCGCGGCCGTGAAACGGCCCTCGGGAGCGATCACGCGGCCGGCGTACGCCCCCAGCGCCGGGACCAGCTTGTTGGGCTCGGGACTGATGTTCGCGGTGGGAAAGCCAAGCGTCCGGCCCACGCGCGCGCCCGCCTCGACCGGTCCAGACATCGAGAACTCGCGGCCAAGCATGCGGTTTGCCTCGTGCACGTCTCCCGCCGTCACCAGGCGGCGGATCTCGGAGCTGTGCAGGTCACGCCCGTCGATGCGGGACGGCGGGACCACGTCGACGGTGAAGCCGTGCGACCGCAGCCATTCGGCGTTGCCCGTGCGGCCGCGGCCGAAAGCGAAGTCGAAGCCGATCACCCAGGTCTCGACGTCCATCACGGCGGAGAGCCGGTCGACGAACTCCTGGGGCGACAGCGACATGAGCTCCCGGTCGAACCGGAGCACGATGGCGTGCTCGATGCCGGCCTTCTCGATGGCGGCGAGCTTTTCCCGCAGGGTGGTGATCGAGGACGGGCAGTTCGCGGGATCGAGCACGCAACGCGGGTGCGGCTCGAAGGTGATGAGCGCGGGTTGCGCGCCGGCTGTCGCAGCGGCGCGCCTGGTGTGCTCGATGACGTCGAGGTGGCCGAGGTGGACGCCGTCGAAGCTGCCCACGGTGAGCGCGACAGGCCCGATGTGCTCGGTCGGAAGTCCGAGATGGACCTTCAGCTGAGCACCTTCTCCGGGACGAAGGTGCGGCGCAGCGGGTCGGTGTGGCCTAGCGCGACCAGGCGGCCCTCGGCGTCGTGGGCGCGCACCGGGCCGGGCGGCGGCTCCGGGAGGACGCGGACAGGACGGCCCTGGCGGACCTGCGCCTCCTGTTCGACGTTGAGCCGGACCCGTTCCATGTCCGGGAGTATGACTTCGGCCGGCAGCAGTCGAGCCCGGACGGTCTCGGCGTCGTCGATCGCGTCCGAGTCCACCGCATCCTCGATCAACAGCGGCCCGTACGCGGTCCGGACGAGGCGCCCGAGGTAGCCACCGACACCCAGGCGCTCGCCGACGTCGCGCGCGATCGCGCGCAGGTAGGTCCCGCTGCCGCACCGGACCTCGATGCGGGCGACCGCGTTGGGACCGGGCTCGAAGTCCAGGACGCGCGCCTCGTAGACCTCCACCTGGCGGGCGGGCGGCCGCACCGGCTCGCCCTGGCGAGCCAGGCGGTAGGCGCGCTTGCCCTCGAGCTTGACCGCGGCGAATGCCGGCGGCCGCTGGTCGAAGCGGCCGACGAACGCTTCCAGCGCCTCGCGGATCTCGCCGGCGCTCACGCGGGATGGGTCGTCGACCGCCTCCGGCTCACCCTCCGCGTCGTCGGTCGGGGTCACGAACCCGAGGTGGACCTCCGCGACGTAGGTCTTGGGCAACCGGTGCGCGAAGTCCGCAAGCCGGGTCGCGGACTCGAAGAGGACGGGCAGCACACCGGTCGCGAGCGGATCGAGCGTGCCCGCGTGGCCGACGCGGTGCGCTCCTGTCAGCCGGCGCAGCCTGTTGACGACCGCGAACGAGGTCTCGCCCGCGCTCTTGTTGACGTTGAGGACGCCGGTCTGGAACCGCTCAGTGGTTGGCCGAGGCGGCAAGGATCGCCTCCTTGGCGGCCGCGAGGACGAACTTCACCGCTTCCTCCATCGGCTTTTCGATCTCGGCCCCCGCGGCGCGAATGTGGCCGCCGCCGCCGAACGACGCGCACAGCGCCGCCGCGTCGACAGCGCCCCTGCTGCGCACGCTGATCTTGGTCAGGTCGCCCGACACCTCCTTGAAGAGGATGGCCAGCTCGAGCCCGGCGATGCTGTTCAAGGTGTCGATGATGCCCTCGGACTCGGCCATCGCCGCGTTGGCCTCCTTGAGCATGCGGCGCGTCACCTTGGCCCACGCGAGGCGTCCATCGAGCTCGACGCGCATGGTCGCCAGGGCGATGCCGCTCAGCTTGAGCGTCGTCTCGGGCCGCATCTTGTAGACCTGGGTGGCGATGTGGCCGGGGTCGGCCCCGAGCCGGGCGAGCCGCGCCGCGTCCTCCAGGGCGCGCGGCGTGGTGTTCTCATGGCGAAAGCCGCCGGTGTCGGTCAGGAGCGCGACGTAGAGGTTGGTCGCGATCGCGGGCGTGATGGGATGGCCGAAGTGGTCGAGCATCTCCATCACCATCTGTCCCACCGCGGAGGCGTTGGGGTCGATGACGTTGATGTCTCCGAACCTCGTGTTCGACGGGTGGTGGTCGATGTTGATGATCGTCGCGTGCTCGGCGATGCGCCGAACCGCGCTTCCGGAGCGCTCGAGGTTGCCGGAGTCGAAGAAGAAGACCAGCTGCGGGTCGACGCCGTGCGGCGGCTCGGCCTGGATGTCCTCGAAACCGGGAAGGAACGTGTACATCGGAGGCAGGGGCGGCGGGACTATGACCCACACGTCCTTGCCCTCGGCGCGCAGCGCATCGGCGAAAGCGAGGCTGCAGCCGAGGGTGTCGCCGTCGGCGTCCTTGTGGCCGAAGATCAGGATCTCCTGGTTCGCGTCGACCAGGTCTTTGATCTCGTCGTACAGGTGCGGTTTGTCGGGCTGGGCGGTGGCTATCAGGAGGCCTCCTTGTCGGGTTCGGGAGGCAGCACCTCTTTCAGCAGCTCGGCGATGTGGACGGCGTACTCGATCGACGCGTCGAGCTCGAAGCGCAGCTCCGGCGAGAACTTCAGGTTCTGGAGACGCCGGCCCAGCTCGTGCCGGATCAGGCCCTTGGCCGAGATGAGACCCTGGATGGAGGCTTTCTGCTCCTCCGGTTTGCCGAGCACGCTGACCCGGACGCGCGCCTGGCGCAGGTCGGGCGACATGCGGACCGCGGTGATGCTGACAAACCCGATCCGCGGGTCCTTGAGGTCGCGGCGGATGATGGACATGATCTCTTCGCGTACCTGCTCCCCCACCTGGTCCGTGCGGTAGCTGGTCATGACGACCACTTCCTTTAGCAAGACGCCACGCCTTGCCTAGATTTCTTCCCGCTCGAGGCGATACGTCTCCATGCTGTCGCCGGCGACGAAGTCCTCCCAGCCCTCGAGCCCGATGCCGCACTCCTGGCCCGCGGGCATCTCGCGTACGTCTTCCTTGAAGTGCTTGAGCGACGTGATGCGCCCCTCGAAGAGCTGCTCGCGACCCCGGAAAAGCTTCACCCAGCCGCCACGGCTGACCTTGCCCTCCACGACGCGACTCCCGGCGATGATCCCGGTGCGCGGAATCTTGATCGGGGTGATGACCTCGACTCGACCTTCACGGATCTGGCGGTACGTCGGCTCGCGCAGCCCCTTCGCGGCGCGTTCCACGTCCTCCGTCAGCTTGTAGATGACGTCGTAGTAACGGACCTCGACCTTGGCCCGCTCCGCGGCCGCCTGGCTCGCGGGGGTCGCCTTGAGGTTGAAGCAAACGATGATCGCGTTCGACACGCTGGCCAGCAGCAGGTCCGAGTCGCTGACCGCGCCCACGCCCTGACCGACGATCTTGATCGCGACCACCGGGTCTTCGATCTTCTGCAGGGCGGCGAGCAACGCCTCGAGGGTGCCCTGCGCGTCGGCCTTGACGACCAGGCTGAGCTCTTTGACCTCGCCCTCCTTGGCGCGGCGGGCCAGGTCTTCGAGGGTGACGCGCGGCGTGAAGTCGCGGGCCGCCTCCTGGGCGCGCCGCTCCGTCAGCTTGGTGAGGGCGATCTGGCGTGCGGCGCGTTCGGACGCGACGACCTGGAAGATGTCGCCGGCCTGGGCCACCTCGCTCATGCCCGACACCACCACTGGCGTTGCCGGCGCAGCCTCGATGACGCTGCGGCCGCGGTCGTCCGCCAGCGCGCGCACGCGGCCGTAGATGTGGCCGCACACGAAGTCATCGCCGACCTTGAGCGTGCCCGCCTGGACGAGCACGGTCGCCACAGGCCCGCGTCCCCGCTCGAGGTGGGCGTCGACGATCGTGCCGATCGCGTTGCGGTTGGGGTTGGCCTTCAGCTCGAGGATGTCGGATGACAGCACGATCGTCGTCAGGAGGTCGTCGATCCCCTTGCCGGTCCTGGCGCTGAGGTGGACGCACTCGTACTCGCCGCCGTAGTGGCGCGTGACGATGCCCTGCTCCGCGAGCTGTTGGTGCACGCGGTCGACGTTGGCGTTGTCCTTGTCGATCTTGTTGATGGCGACGACGATGGGCACCCTGGCGGCGCGGGCGTGGTGAATGGCCTCGATGGTCTGCGGCATGACCCCGTCGTCCGCGGCCACGACCAGGACGACGAGGTCGGTGACCTGGGCGCCGCGGGCGCGCATGGCCGTGAAGGCCTCGTGGCCCGGAGTGTCGATGAAGACGACCGGGTGTCCGTCGGCGGTCTCGATCTTGTAGGCGCCGATCCTCTGGGTGATGCCCCCAGCCTCGCCGGCCGCGACGTGCGTCTGGCGGATGGCGTCGAGGATGGAGGTCTTGCCGTGGTCGACGTGGCCGAGGACGGTCACGATCGGCGGCCGCGGCTTGAGCTTGGCCGGGTCCTCGTTCGCGAGCGAGAAGAGCTCCTCGCGGGAGGTCGTGACGACGTCCCCGTCGCCCTCCGCCGCCTCGGTGGCGACCACGTCCTCGCTGGCCACCGGCTCGACCGTGTAGCCGAACTCGTCGGCCACGATCTCGGCGGTGGCGAAGTCGATGACCTGGTTGATCGTGGCCAGGATCTTGGATGCCATCAGCTTCTTGATGACCTCGACCGGGCTGACCCCTAGCTTTTCGGCCAGGTCCTTCACCGAGAGCGACGGCGGGAGGACGGCCCGGCGGTCGCCGTTGGTCTCGACCTTGGTCGCGACCGTGGTCGGCTTGAAGGCGGAGCGGGCGGCCTCGATCGCGCCGGGCGCCAGGGGCGCGGCGGCGTTGCGGGTCAGCCTGCGCTGCTGCAGGAAGTTGACCAGCTCCTTCTGGCTGATGCCAAGTTCGCGTGCGAGTTCGTGTGCCTTCATGCCGGAACTACTGATTATGCCGGGACAGCCGAATTCGAAACCTCGGCCCAGACCGCGGCAGGAACCGTCGCGCCGAGCGCGCGGTCGAGGGAGCGGCGCTTCCGGGCGGTCTCCAGGCAGTCCCGAGACGGGTGGATGTAGGCCCC
>JBKPCW010000018.1:0-6210 GCA_046727555.1 Candidatus Dormiibacterota bacterium
CCCCCGTCACCCCGGTCGAGGGCCGCGATGTTGGACATGGCCACGTCGCCGACGTGGATCATGTCGCGCGACTGCGTGCCGTCGCCGTCGATCGTGACGGGCTTGCCCTCGATCATCCGGCTCGCGAAGATCGCGACCACGCGCCCCTCCTCGGCGAAGAAGTCCTGGCGAGGGCCGTAGACGTTCGCGTAGCGCAGTGTCGTGAAGGTGAGGCCGAAGGTACGCTCGAAGGTGCCCAGGTACTGCTCGAAGGCGAACTTGCTCGTCCCGTACGGCGACAGCGGCCGGATGGGGTGATCCTCGTCCGCCGGCACGATGTCGGGCTCGCCGTAGAGGGCGCCGCCGGTGGAGCTGAAGATGACCTTGCGGACGCCGTTGTCGACGCTCGCGCGCAGGACGTTGAGACCGCCGACGACGTTGACCTGCGCGTCGTAGCCCGGATCGGCGACCGACCTGGGCACCTCCGACTGCGCCGCGTGGTGGTTCACGACCTCCGGCTTGAAGGCGGCGATGGCCTTCTGCACCTGGTCGAGGTCGCGCACGTCGACGCGATGAACGCGGGCGTCGGAGCTGACGTTGTCCTCACGCCCGGTGCTCATGTTGTCGAGCACCGCCACCTCGTGGCCGGCGGCGATGTAGGCGTCCACGACGTGCGAGCCGATGAAACCCGCGCCGCCGGTGACGAGAATTTTCAACGGTCGTGACTGTACTCGAAGTCGAAGTGGTGAAGGCGGTGGTGGCGCCGGTGCGCGCGCCCTTCGTGCGCGGTGTCCTCGCGAGGGCGGCCCAGATCCCCGAGGTGGCGGCGCGCCTGCCCGAAGGCCAGGCCTCGGTTGCCGTCCGGATCACCGGCGACGAAGAGATGGAGCGCCTCAATCGCACCTACGCGGACGTGCCCGACGCCACCGACGTGCTGTCCTTCGAGGGCGTCAGGCCGCACGTCGGCGACATCGCGATCTCGTGGCCGGCCGTCCAGCGGCAGGCGGACCTTTACGGCCACGACGCGAGGAGCGAGCTGGCCCTGCTGGTCGTGCACGGTCTCCTGCATCTTCTCGGCTGGGACCATGCCACCGCGAGCGAACGGCGGGAGATGAACCGGCTGACGGTCGCGGCCCTCGCGCAGTCGCGGATCACGGTCTCGTCGCGCCGCCTTTAAGATCCATAGACGGTCTGCGGCGCTCGCCGCGGGCCTTGTCGTGTCTGCATGGAAACGAAGCAAGAGCACCTGATCGTTGGACTGGGCAATCCGGAAGCGGACTACGCCGACACGCGACACAACATGGGCTTCGCGTGTGTGCGTGAGCTGGCCCGGCGCCTCGGTGTGCCCGTCGACCGTAGGCGATGGCAGTCGCTGGTCGGCCGCTCCGAGGCGCGTGGGGTGTGGCTGGTCATGCCCCAGACCTACATGAACCTCTCCGGCCAGGCCGTCGCCAGGGCGCTCAAGGACACCGGCGTGACGCCGCACCAGACCTGGGTCGTGTACGACGAGCTCGACCTACCTCTGTGCCGGATGCGCATCCGGCGCGGCGGCTCGACCGCGGGCCACAACGGCCTTCGCTCGATCATCGACTCGCTGGGCACCGATGATTTCGTCCGCTTCCGCGTCGGCATCGGCAAGCCGGCCCGCAAGGGGTCTCACTCCGGCGTCCACTACGTCCTCGGCCGCTTCACGAAGGCCGAGGCCGAGCGCCTGCCCAACGTGATCACCGGGGTGGCCGACGCCCTCGAGCTGGCGCTGGATGCGGGCGTCGAGCGCGGGATGGACCGCTACAACCGTCCCGGCGCCCTGGGCTGCGAGGAGCTGAAGTGACCGAGCTGTGGCGCGCGGTCGTCGGATCTGAGCCCCGCCTGGAGCGCTGGATCGGTCGGGCCGCGGCGGAGCTCGAGGTGGCCCGGCTGCCCCGCGCGGCGTGGCCGATCGTCGCGGGTGCGGTCGCGCGGGCCGCGCTCGAGAAGAGGAGGTCGGTGCTGGTCCTGGTCCCGGGTCCGGACCGTTTCGCCGCCGAGCTGCGGCTGTGGCTCGCGGGCAGACCGGCGACGTACCTCTTCGCCGAGGTCGCGGTCTCCTTCCTCGACCGGCCGCCCGCGTTCGACGAGGCGGTGAACCACAGGCTCGAAGCACTGGCCGCCCTGACCTCCGGGGCCGATGTCCCGGTGGTCGTGGTCTCCTCTCGCCGCGCGATCACCCGCCAGACCATCTCCCGCAAGGACCTCGTCGGCAGCACGGTGGTCCTGCGGCCGGGCCATGGGCCCGACCCGGTCGCCGTCGCCGGGCGGCTGATCGAGCTCGGTTACACGCGCGAGCCGCTGGTCGAAGAACGGGGCCAGTTCTCTCTGCGCGGAGGGATCCTCGACGTGTATCCGTCCGGGGCCGACGCGCCGGTCCGCGCGGAATGGTCGGGCGACACCGTCGAGACGCTGCGCCTGTTCGACCTCGAGAACCAGCGTTCGGTCATGGCCACCGAGGAGTCGATCGTGCGCACCGGGCGCGAGCTGTTGATTGGTCCCGCGCGCGGCGCGGCGGCCGTCAAGCTCCTGCGGGAGTCCGTCGCCCTCGACACGCTCCGCGGCGACGTGCTCAGCGAGTGGGAGGACCAGCTGACGCGCCTGGGCGCCGGCGCGGCCTTCGCCGGCGTGGAGTTCTATGCCGCCTACCTCGACCCCTCGCGACCATCGCTGCTCGACCACGTTCCCGAGGACGCGTTGGTGCTGGACTTCGAGCCACGACGGCAGCTGACCGACGCGCGCACGCTGCTCGACGAGACGGCGATGCTCGCCGCCGCCGAGGCCGGAGGGGGAGAGCTCCCGCGAGGCTTCGCGCTGCCGGTGGTCGACAGGTTCGACGATCTCGGTCACCGCGCGAGGCTGACGGTGACGAGCGGCGAGGGCGAGGCCGACGCGGCCGACCTCGCATGGTTCGAGGGCGAGCCGCTCGTCGGCCAATCGCGGGCGCTGGCCGGTTTTGCAGGGCGCGCGGACGGCGCCTCGATCGTCTTCGCCACCGAGCAGGACGAACGCCTGCGTGCGCTGCTGGACGAGGCGGGCGTGAAGGCACCGTTGAAGGAGGTCGACCTGGACCTCGACCTCGACATCACGCCCGGGCTGCAGCACGCGGCGGACGACCTGGTCGCCGGCTGCGCGCAGCCGGCAATCGGCCTGCACATCGCCACGGACGCCGAGCTGTTCGGGCGCGTGCGGCGCCCGTCGCGCACAGGTCGGACGCGCACGCGGGCGGAAGACCTGACCAGGGAGTTCACTCTGGACTTCGCTCTCGACGAGCTGGTCGTGCACGTCGACCACGGCATCGCCCGCTTCAAGGGCATGCGCCTGATCGAGTCGGAAGGCGCACACCGCGAGTACCTGGAGCTGGAGTACGCCGAGGGCGACCGGCTGTTCGTCCCGGTCGAGAACCTCGACCGCGTCCAGAAGTTCCTGGGCGGCGAGGCGGCGCCGAGCCTCCACCGGCTCGGCACCTCGGACTGGACGCGCGCTCGGGGGCGCGTGCGCAAGGTCGTCCAGGACGTGGCCGAGGACCTGCTCAAGATCTACTCCATGCGCGAGGCCCGGCCCGGCATCGCGTTCGCGCCCGACACCGCGTGGCAGCAGGAGCTCGAGGCCTCCTTTCCTTATGAAGAGACGCCCGACCAGGTCGCGGCGCTCGCCGAGATCAAGGCCGACATGGAGTCCGACCGGCCCATGGACCGTCTCCTCTGCGGCGACGTGGGCTTCGGCAAGACCGAGCTCGCGCTGCGTGCCGCCTTCAAGGCGGCGATGAGCGGCAAGCAGGTCGCGGTCCTGGCGCCGACGACCGTGCTCGCCCAGCAGCACTTCCACGTCTTCGGCGAGCGTTTGAAGAATTTCCCGGTCGTCGTCGAGATGCTTTCGCGTTTCGTCGACGACGAGGCGCAGGCCCGGACGGTCGAGGGCCTGAAGAGCGGCCACGTCGACATCGTGGTCGGGACGCACCGCCTCCTCCAGCGTGACGTGCGGTTCAAGCGCCTGGGGCTGCTCGTCGTCGACGAGGAGCACCGCTTCGGCGTGATGCAGAAGGAGCGGTTGAAGAAGCTGCGCACGCAGCTCGACGTGCTGTCCCTGTCCGCGACTCCGATCCCGCGCACGCTGCACATGGCCGTCGGCGGCATCCGCGACATGAGCGTCATCCAGACGCCTCCGGAGGAGCGCCAGCCGATCAAGACGTACGTCACCGCGGACGACGACGAGCTGATCCACGAGTCGATCGGCCGCGAGCTCGCGCGCGGCGGCCAGGTCTACTTCGTGCACAACCGGGTGCGCAGCATCCAGAAGGCGGCGGAGCGGGTACGGCGGCTGCTGCCCGACGCCCGCATCGCCATCGGTCACGGCCAGATGTCGGAGGACGAGCTCGCGAGCGTGATGGTGGACTTCGAGTCCGGCAAGTACGACGTGCTGGTCTGCACGACCATCATCGAGTCGGGCCTCGACATCCCGAACGTGAACACGATCGTGGTCGAGCGCTCCGACAGGTTCGGACTGGCCCAGCTGTACCAGCTGCGCGGGCGGGTCGGACGCTCCGGTCGCCGAGCGTACGCGTACTTCCTCTATGACCCGCGCCGGTCGCTGACCGAGGAGGCGGACAAGCGCCTCGACGTGATCTCGGGGCTGCACGAGCTGGGGCAGGGTTTCAAGATCGCGCTCCGCGACCTCGAGATCCGCGGCGCCGGCAACCTGCTCGGCACCGAGCAGCATGGCGCGATCGCGGCCGTCGGCTTCGAGATGTACCTGCAGATGCTGCAGAGCGCGGTGAACAAGCTGCGGAGCGGCTCCGAGGACACGGCCGCGGCGGACGTGCTGTCGACGGCGGAGATGAACCTCGACCTGCCGCTCGACCACTTCATCCCGCGCTCGTACATCCGCGACGAGAAGCTCCGGCTCGGGGCGTACCGGCAGCTGGCGAACGCCGAAGACGAAGAGGAGCTCGACTCCATGCTGCGCTCGCTGAAGGACCGGTACGGCACCGCGCCGGCGCAGCTCGACAACCTGGCCTACTCGCTGCGGGTGAAGCTGCGCGGCCAGCGCATGGGGCTGCGCGGCGTCGTCGCCGAGGGCCACGACATCGTCATCCGCGTGGACCCCGAGCGCTACCTCGACGTCGACGAGCTGTCGCGCCGGCTGGCCGGCCGGATCGCCGTCGCGCCGAACCGCATCAAGATGAGAAGGAAGGGGGAGGGGTGGCAGGCGGACCTGCTGCTGCTGCTGGACGAGATGAGCACCCTATACCAGGCCGGGCGCGGCGCCGCGGTAATGTCTCGGCCGTGACCGACGAGCGGCCGTTCAACGACGGCATCGCGGCGATCTTCGAGGTCGTGCACCGCCTGCGCGCGCCCGGAGGCTGCCCCTGGGACCGCGAGCAGACGCACGAGTCGCTGCGGCCCTACCTGCTCGAGGAGACGTACGAGCTGCTCGAGGCGATCGACTCTGGCGACGACGCCAAGATGATGGAGGAGCTCGGCGACCTGCTGCTCCAGGTCGCGATGCACGCCGAGATCGCGGCCGAAGACGGCCGGTTCGACGCGACCCAGGTCTCCGAGGCGGTGGCGGCCAAGATGGTGAAGCGGCATCCCCACGTCTTCGGCGACGTCTCGGTCGCAAACGCGGACGAGGTCCTGCGCAACTGGGAGCACCAGAAGATGCAGGAGTCGCGCAAGACGGGCAGCGACGAGTCGGTGGTCGACCGCGTGCCCGCGACCCTGCCCGCGCTGGCGTGGGCGCTTGGCCTGCAGAAGCGCGCGGCGCGCGTCGGTTTCGACTTCGCGTCGCCGGCCGCGGCCGCGGAGTCGGTGGCGGAGGAGGCGAGGGAGATGGGCGAGGTCAAGGACCACGAACGCGCCTTCGAGGAGATGGGCGACCTGCTGTTCGCGATCGTGTCGCTGGCGCGCGCGCTGAAGGTCAACCCGGAGGACGCTTTGCGTGTGGCGGGGCAGAGGTTCCGCGACCGGTTCGCCGCCGCCGAGGCGTCGCTGCGGCGCGAGGGCAAGACGTTCAGCGACCTGGCCGAAGAGGACAAGCTGCGCTTTTGGGAGGAGTCGCGCTAGGGGGCGTTTGTTATAGTCGGCGCCTCCGCCATCCTTCACAAAAACGTCGCAGCATGAGACACACCAGAGTCATGACGGTCGCGGGCAGCGTGCGCACGAACAAGTTCGGCGTGCGGCAGCTGGTCATCCTCGTCGTCGC
>JBKPCW010000019.1:0-8791 GCA_046727555.1 Candidatus Dormiibacterota bacterium
GAGCAGGCCCGGGTCGCGCATCCCTACCTTGTCGCCGGCCTCGTTCGTGAAGCCCGCGCCCGCCGCGAGCTCCGCGACCGAAAGCGTCGTCGGCACGGCGGTGTGAGGGAGGGTGCCGAGCCTGACGGAGATGATCTTCGCGGCGTCGATCGCACTCCCGCCGCCGAAGCTCACGATGGCGTCGGCGCCGCGGACGGTGTCGACTCCAGACTCGATCTGGGCCACCGGGGCGTGCTGGCCGATCAGCACGACGCACGACGGCGTCACCGGCAGGTTGTCCAGCCTGTCGCGCAGCGAGCGGGTCGTGACCACCGCGACGCGCGCGGCCTTCAGCTCGCCGAGATGCGCGATCGAGCCCGGTCCCCAGTGGATGACGCGTGGGTTCGCATATGTGAAGACGGGCATCAGGCTCTGGTCATACTAGGTCCCCATGTCCATCGCGCATGGTCAGCGCATCGTCCAGGCGGGCGAGGCGCTGCAGTCCGCACGAGCCGCGATGATCCTCCTCCACGGCCGCGGCGCCACGGCCGAGGACATCATGACGATCGCCTCCGAGGTGCAGCAGCCCGGCTGGGCCTATCTCGCGCCGCAGGCCGCGGACAACACCTGGTACCCGAACCCTTTCACGGCGCCGCTCGAGAGCAACGAGCCGTACCTCAGCGCCGCCCTGGAGATGGTGACGCGCCTGGTCGAGCGCGTCGAGGCGAGCGTTCCGGCGCAGCGCATCGTGCTCCTCGGGTTCTCCCAGGGGGCGTGCGTCACGCTCGAATGGTCCGCCCAGCACGCGCGCCGGTACGGGGCCGTGGTCGGGCTCAGCGGCGGGTTGATCGGCCCGGACGGCACTCCGCGCGACTACCCGGGGAGCTTCGACGGGACGCCCGTCTTCCTGGGCTGCAGCGACATCGATCCGCACATCCCCATGCCGCGCGTGGTCGAGACGGGAGAGGTCTTCAAGCGGATGGACGCGGTGGTGACAGTCCGGTTCTACCCCGGGATGGCGCACCTGGTCAGCGTCGAGGAGCTGGCGACCATCCGGGAGCTGGTGAGCGCGATCTAGTTCGGATCTCGCGGCTCAAATCGCCGGCCGGTTCGTGATACTGATCGGTCAAATGACGCTCGAGAACATCGTGGTCTACATCGTCGTCGGCCTGGTCGCGGGTTTCCTCGCCGGCCTGGTCGTCATGGGCCACGGCCGCGGTTGGTTCTGGAACCTGATCATCGGCATCCTCGGCGCGATCCTCGGCGGCTGGCTCGCCAACCAGCTTCATCTATCGATCAACGTCGGCATCCAGATCCTCAACCAGATCATCATCGCCTTCGCCGGCGCGGTGATCCTGCTCTTGATCTGGCGCCTGATCTTCCGCCGCGGCAAGAAATAGGAGCTCTGCCCGGCGGCTTCTAGCCGCGTAGATGGACTACGGTCAGCCGCTCAGGTTCGGCGTTTTCATCACGCCCGAGGCGACCGACCGCCCGCTGCGGCAGGCGGCCCTTGCCGACGAGCTCGGCTTCGAGCTGGTCGGCGTCCAGGACCACCCCTACCAGCGCCGGTTCTACGACACGATGACCCTGCTGACGGCGATCGCGATGCGCACGGAGCGCATCACCGTGTTTCCCGACGTCGCGAACATGCAGCTGCATCCACCGGCTCTGCTCGCCAAGGCGGCCGCAACCGTCGACCTGCTGAGCGGCGGCCGGTTCGAGCTTGGCCTCGGCGCCGGGGGTTTCGCCCCCGCGGTCCACGCCTACGGCGGACCAAGATGGTCCCCGGCGGAGTCCGTGTCGGCGCTGGAGGAGGCGATCCAGGTGATCCGCCTTTTATGGAGTGGTGAGCACGGGATCAAGTTCGAAGGTCGCTACCACCACCTGGCCGGAGCGCACTCGGGACCGGTGCCCGCCCACCCGATCGGCATCTGGCTCGGCGCCTACAAGCCCCGCATGCTGTCCCTCGTGGGCCGGCTGGCCGACGGCTGGGTGCCCTCCTACGGTTACGTCAGGGAGCCCGAGCTGCTCGAGGGAAACCGCCGCATCGACGATGCCGCGCGCGCCGCGGGGCGCGACCCTCGCGCCATCCGCCGGGTGCTCAACGCGGGCAGCGTCGACGCGGACACACTCGTCACGCTCGCGGTCGAGTACGGCATGGACACCTTTCTCGTCACCGACGACCCCGACGAGATGCGCACGTTCACGGCCGAGGTCGCGCCCAGGGTGCGCGAGGAAGTTGAAGCACAGCGAGCTCGTCGCGCTGATTGAGGGCGGCGTGCCCGGCCGCGGTGGCCGGTGGGCCGACCTCGGAGCGGGGGAGGGGGCGTTCACGCTGGCCCTTGCCGACCTGGTCGGGCCGGAGGCTCACATCGTCGCCGTGGACAGAGACGCGGGCGCGCTCAGGGCGATCGGCGGCCGGCTCGAGACGCGAGTCGCCGACTTCACGAGGCCGCTCGACCTGCACGACCTCGACGGCGTGGTCATGGCCAACTCCCTGCACTTCGTGCGCGACAAGGATCCGGTGCTGGCGTCTGTACACGGCATGCTGCGGCCCGGTGGAAGGTTGATCGTGGTCGAATACGGGACCGACCGCGGCAACACGTGGGTGCCCTACCCGTTCACCTACGAGCGGTGGGAGGGAATGGCGGCTCGGTCCGGGTTCCGGAGCACCCGGCTCCTGAAGACCGTCCCGAGCCGCTGGCTGGGGTCGATGTATTCGGCTGTCTCGGAGGCCTAGAAGACCTGGCTCTGTCGCTCCGGCTGCCGCTCGCGCCGGCCGCGGTGGCGTCGCAGCCAGCGCCGGATCATCACGCTGCGCCGGTCGTCGCCGCCCGACCAGCCGCCTCCGCCGGGGTTGAAGCGCTTGGTCACGCTGTCGAGCTTTGCTCCCCAGGTGACGTACTTCTTGAACCGCTCCTCGGCCTCGCGGGCGATGCCGATCCGCTCGCCGCGCGTTTCCTCCCGGAAGCGGGCGATGCGGCCTGCGGCGGCGCCTTCCTTCTCCTCCGGCGTCGAGCCGAGGTTCAGCTCGGGCAGCGCGCCGATGACCACGATCTGGTCGTCCTCGACGGCGACCTCCACCCCCGTGAACCAGCCGTCCGGGAGCCTTCCGGCAAACCAACCCTTGATCGAACCGAGTTCTTTGTCATCCATGAATTACATAATTACACTGTAAGAGGAGCCGTGTCAAGGAACTCACGAACGACCTCACGTAAGCTCACCAGCACATGGGGATGATGCCGCCGGGCTCTCACGGCCCGGTCATATGGTGGGGCGGTTGGGGACGAGGCCGGCGCAAGCCCGAGACGGGGCCCGCCAACAGCGGCCTGACCGGCGACCCGACCATCGAGCCCCTGCAGCAGCCTGAGGGTCCGAAGGACCTCCGGGGCCGGTGGGAGAGCCTGAAGCAGTCAGTCCTGGGCACCACCGCCGCCCTGCCGCAGGTGCTGCGCCTGGTATGGGAGGCGAGCCGCCCGACCACCGTCGGCCTGTTCATCACGACCGCGGTCGCCGGCATCATCCCGACGATCTCGGTCGGGATCACGCTCATGCTGACCAACGCGGTCGTCGCCGGCTACAACATCAATCGTTTCCACCTGCCCGACCACGTGAAGCTGTCCGACCTGGGCGTGGGGTGGATGCCAGGCCTCACGTTCAGCGCCGTCGGCGTCATCGTGTTCCTGGCGGCGCTGCAGTTCGTGATCTTCGCCGTGAGCGCGCTCCTCAACACGCTCCGCAACATCACCCAGCAGCTCCTCCAGAACGCGGTCTCCATGCGCATCCAGCTCATGGTCATGGAGAAGGCGGCGTCGCTCGACCTGCAGTTCTACGAAGACCCGGCGTCATACGACCTGCTCCGCAGGGCGCAGAACGACTCCATCAACCGCCCGGTGCTGATGATCGCGACCGCGTTCGGGCTGCTGCAGACGCTGCTGACCCTGCTGACGATGGTCGCCTTCCTCTTCGGCGTCAGCTGGGTCCTCGCCATCGTCGTGCTCGTCTCGCCGGTGCCCGCGTTCATCGCCGACACCCGCTACGGATGGCGCGGCTACAACATCGCGCGGTGGGGCTCGCGCCTGTTGCGGCGCATGACCTACATGGTCTCCCTGGTGACGACGGACTCGTTCGCCAAAGAGGTCAAGCTCTTCGGCCTCGGCGGCTACTTCATCGAGCGCTATCGCCTGATCGCGAAGGTGTTCTACGACACCCAGCGATCCCAGCTCGTGCGCCGCTACCTGACGGGGTTTGCGCTCGGCAACCTCAGCACGGTGGTGACCTCGATCACGTATCTGTACATCGCGCTCCAGGCGATCGCGGGCCGGCTGACGCTCGGTCACCTCACCGCGTACACGCAGGCGGCGATCCAGGTCCAGAACTCGATCCAGAGCGTGCTGGGCGGCTTCTCCGGGATGTACGAGCACAACCTCTACCTGAACAACCTGGTCGAGCTCATGGCCAAGGAGCCCGCGCTGCCGGTCGCGAGTGAGCCGAAGCCGGTGCCCGATCCGCTGAAGGGCGAGATCCGATTCGAGCACGTCTCGTTCGTCTACCCGGGGAGCGAGACGCAGGCCCTGACCGACCTGTCGTTCACGATCAAGGCGGGGGAGACGCTCGCGGTCGTCGGCCGCAACGGCGCCGGCAAGACGACGCTTTTCAAGCTCATCTGCCGCCTCTACGACCCGAGCGAGGGCCGGATCCTGGTCGATGGCGTGGACATCCGGGACTTCGAGCCGGAGGACCTGCGGCGCCAGATCGGCGCCATGTTCCAGGACTATGTCGACTACCAGGCGACGGCCGCCGAGAACATCGGGCTCGGCAACGTGCCCGAGATCTCGGACCGCGACGCCGTCGTCAGCGCGAGCAAGCAGGCCGGGTCGGACGAGCTCATCGCCGGCCTGCCGGCGGGCTACGACACCGCGCTCGGCAAGTGGTTCGACGCCGGGGTCAACCTCTCCGGGGGCGAGTGGCAGAAGGTCGCGCTGGCGCGATCGTTCATGCGCGAGGAGGCCCGCATCCTTCTCCTCGACGAGCCGACGTCAGCGCTCGACGCGCAGGCGGAGTACGACCTGTTCGAGCGTCTGCGCTCGCTGACGCACGGCCGCACCGCCGTCTACATCTCGCACCGGTTCTCGACCGTGCGGCGGGCGGACCGGATCATCTTCCTCGAGCACGGCCAGCTCGTGGAGGAGGGGACCCACGAGGAGCTGATGCGCCTGGGCGGCCGCTATGCGAGGCTCTTCCGCATGCAGGCCGCCGCGTACACGGGCGAAGACGTCGAAGAGCTTGTCGGGGACGTCGGCTAAGAGCTCTGCCTGGGCCGGCGCCCTTCTGGGCGTCGCCACCTTCGCCGCTTACATGGTCGGTTCCAACCGCTCTCTCGGCTACGACGCCGCCGCCACCTTCGCCAACTTCATCGCCACCCCCTCGCTCTGGGACGCGTTCGCCGTGCGCACCGTCATCCCGACCATTCCGGTCGAGCAGGTGGCCACGAACGACCACGTGCTGGTGTCGCTTTTGAGTCACATCGTTTACTCGGCGACAGGATCGCGGAGCGAGGTCGTGTATCGATTCCTGCCCGCGCTGGCCGGCGCCACGACGGTCGGCGTCTCGACGACGGTGCTGGTCCGCCGGTTCGGGATCGTGGCCGGGCTCTGCGCCGGGCTCTTCATCGCCACGGACCCGCTGTTCGTCGACAACAGCCGTGAGGTGCGTGGCTACAGCCTTGCCGCGCTGGGCACGGTGCTCGGGACGCTCCTGGTCACGGGCAGATGGACCCGCAGGCGGCTGGCCGCCTACGCGCTGGTCATGGGCCTGGCGGTCGCGGCCCAGCTGTTCGCCGGCGTGGTCCTGCTGTGCCACGCGGCGTGGGTGCTGATCGCGCGTCGGGACCAGGCGGTGCGCCTCCTGCCGGCCTGGCTCGGGGCGGCCGCCGTCGGCGCCGCCGCCAACGCGGGCGTCTACTTCATCGAGCTGACACGCCACGGCCTGCCGCCGCCTTACTTCAACCCGACTTTCCCGCGAGACACGGTGCTGTTCCTCGTCGGCGCGCCGGTGGTGCTCCCGGTGGGACTCTGGCTGGCCACCGCCGGCCTGGGCATGTGGACGCAGCGCCGCGAGGCCTGGCTGTGGTCGACGCTAGCGGTGCTCGCTGCCGTCGTCGCCGTGCTGTGGCTCGGCGTACGGCCGGCTTTCCTCTACCCGCGGTTCTTCGTCTTCCTCGTGCCCGGGATCGCGTTTCTCATGGCCGCGGCGGTCGCCCGGTGGTGGGTGCTGGCTCCGGTCGTGGTCGCGGGGGTGGTGGCGTCGGTGATCGGCCAGGCGCCGGCCTACCTTCAGGACCCGCTCGCGTTGCGCAGCGCCGCGACGGTCGCCGACAGGCTGGACGCCGAGGGCAAGACGGCCTGCGTCCTGCACAGTGACGAGCAGGTGCTGGCGGCTTACACGTACCGCTTCGCGGTGGTGACGGACGCCGACCAGCTGGGTGGATGCGATGCGGTGATCGTGGTCAGCTGGAACGTGAACCTGCCGCTGCGCGACGAGGCCGCGCTCGAGCTACCTAGGTTGACGACTCTGCCTGCGTACTACCCGGCGGTCGTTCTGGAGCGTTAGTGGAAGCTGCAGGCGTGGATGCCGTTGGGCGTCAGCTGGAGGACCCTCACCGCCCTGCCGCGCATGCGGTCGCAGCGCCAGCAGAAGACGACGGCGTCGATCCCTCCGGGCAGTACCCCCCTGAGCAGCACCTCACGCGACTTCTGATGGAACAGCCAGCAAAGGAAGAAGTGCATCAAGCCCGGAAACTGTAGCCCGATTTCGCCGACAAATCGCAAGAAAGACGGTTAAGAACGTGTGAAAGGGCGTCAGGCGGGCCGGATACGGTCGATCTTGGCGGCCAGCACGAAGTCGTTCTCGGTCAGCCCGCCGGCGGCGTGCGTCCACATATCGACGCGGAGCGACCCGTAAGTGAGGTGCAGGTCGGGGTGGTGGCCCTCCGCCTCGGCGATCTCGGCGATCCGGTTGACGAGCTCGACGCCGGGGGTGAAGCCCTGGAAGCGGATGGTCCTCGTCAGCTGGAGGTGGCCGCCGGCCTCGGCGACCTTCCAGTCCGGCGCGAGCTGCCGCAGGTAGGCGTCGACCTGGTCCGGGGGCAGGGTCGGCGTGCCGGGCTTACAGACCGCGCAGCTGCGCTTGGCCAGCGGGGTCGCCATGACCCCGATGCTACCGACGTAACGGCAGGCGACGAGAGCCGTTGAATTGGACATGAAGCGCGGACGCTGGGCCCTGCTGCTCATGGTTACGCTGGTGGCCTGCACCCCAGTGGCGCCAGGCGCGGGCACGGCCTCCTCGACGCGGCTCGCCTCGGGCGCTCGGACGGAGACGCCGGCCGGGCCGCCTTACGGCGTGCTGGTCGATCTCCTTTCGGATCAGACGCGATACACGGTGGCCGTCTTCGCCATGGACGGGAGGGTCGTCGCCGCCGAGACGGCGGCCCGGCGAACGCTGTATCCGACCTCGGCGGGTATGCCCCTCGAGCTGCCCTATGTCAGCACGACCTCGAGCGCGCTGTACTACCTCGACGGTGACTCGAACCTTTACACGCTGCCGGTCGAGGGCATGGCGGCCGGCCCTCGGCTCGTCCGCAACCTTGGCGTCGCTCAAGGCGCCGAGGTCGCGTTCGCCGTGAGCCCTGATGACACCCGAATCGCCATCGGCTCCCTCGACTTCAGGCAATCGCCCGTCCATGTGGAGATCACCACCGACAACCTCGCCGGCGGGGACCGGAAGGTGATCTACGACTCGGACACGAACGACGTCTGGCCGGTCGCGTGGCATGGCGGCCTCCTGGTGCTCGCTCACGCCTATGGGCCATACGTCGAGGACGTCGCCAGGGCCGCGCCAGGCCGCGACAACCCGTACTGGGCGATCAGCTATCACGTCGTCGATCCTTCCACCGCCAGGCGTGTCGTGCTGATGGGATCGTGCACGGTCAGCGGTCCCCTCAGCCCGGTCGGAAGCGCATGCATCCAGGGCGGCGCGATCGACTGGAGCGGTCAGACGAGCTCGTGGGGAACGCACAACTGGGGCTCGATCAGCGCCGCCGCATCGATCTCGCAAGACGGCCAATTCATCGCCGCTGCGCGGCCGGACGACCAGACGTACCTCGGCATCTGGAGACCGCATGGGGAGCTCGCAACCTTTGTCCAGGGGCCGGGAGCGCAGGAGTGGGCGGGCTGGCTCGACGCGACTCACGTCGTCATAACGAGCGGGACGGCCCTCGATTTCCAGCCACGCGCTCTGGAGATCGCGACCGGCCCAACGCGGGCTATGTTTATCGCCGCGCATGGCTTCTACGCCGCCCGCCTGCCGACCGACGTGACCTAGGACGACGGTAGAATTAGCGTTCCCACGGGCGGCTAGCTCAGTGGGAGAGCGCTTGCTTCACACGCAAGAGGTCATTGGTTCAAACCCAATGCCGCCCACCACGTAGCGGCCCCGTCGTCTAGCGGCCTAGGACGCAGCCCTCTCAAGGCTGAGATCGCGGGTTCGAATCCCGCCGGGGCTACCAGAACAATTGTTTGTTCATCTCCCGTCGGGTCATCACTGCACTCCACACGCCGACCGTGCGGATCCAGGCGAACTTTCATCGATAGGTTCCTTGCACAAAATTGACAGCGCCTCGAGCGGAATCGATCATGGAGCGGGCATGGTCTTCGACCATCCGGAGTTCGACGGTCACGAGCAGGTGGTCTTCTGTGGAGACGCCGCATCGGATCTGCAGGCGATCATCGCTATTCACAGCACGGCGCTGGGA
>JBKPCW010000020.1:0-7385 GCA_046727555.1 Candidatus Dormiibacterota bacterium
ACCAACGAGGTCCACTACCACGCGCCCGACCGCCGCCCGCTCCACGACGTGCTCGTCGCCATCCGCCGTCGCGCCACACTCGACGAGGCCAAGCCCCATCTGTTCAGGAATTCGGAGCACCACCTGAAAGGAGGCGGCGACATGCGGCCGCTCTTCCGTGGTCACGAAGAGGCGCTGGCCACGAGCTGGGAGATCGCGCAGCAGTGCGACGTCGACCTCGACTTCCGCAAGGTGCGCTTTCCGGGCTATCCCGTTCCCGCGGGCGAGACGCCCTTCTCCTTCCTCTACAGGCTGTGCTTCGAGGGACTGCGCGAGCGCTACCGCCCGATCACGTCGGCGGTCACACGCCGCCTGCAGCACGAGCTGGAGGTGATCGAGAAGACCGGCCTGGCCGAGTTCTTCCTCATCAACTGGGACCTCATGCGCTTCGCCCGCGAGCACGGCGTGCCGGGGCAGGGCCGCGGCTCGGCCGCCGACTCGATCGTCGCCTACGTGCTCGGCATCACCCGCGTCGACCCGATCGAGCACAACCTGCTGTTCGAGCGCTTCCTGCACGAGGAGATGACCAGCACGCCGGACATCGACATCGACTTCTCGACCGAGCATCGCGAGCAGGTCATCCAGTACATCTACGAGAAGTACGGCTGGGAGCGGACCGGCATGGTCTGCAACGTGGTCACGTTTCAGCCGCGGATGGCGATCCGCCAGGTCGGCAAGGCGCTGGGCTTCTCCGCCGAGCTGCTCGACCGGCTCGCCAAGGGCGTCGACCGCTGGTTCACCGAGGACGTGGAGGACTCGGTGCAGTGGGCGGTGCCGCCGCCTGACATGCGGCCGCAGAGCTGGCGGCAGTTCCTCGAGCTGTGCCGCGAGGTGATCGACTTCCCTCGCCATCTCTCGATCCACAACGGGGGCATGCTCGTCACCGGCGAGCCGCTGGTCGACATCGCGCCGGTCGAGCCGGCGACCATGGAGGGAAGGCGCGTCGTCCAGTTCAACAAGGACGACGTCGAGGACCTGGGCCTGATCAAGATGGACATGCTCGGCCTGCGCACGCTGTCCGTGGTCGCCGAGGCCCTCGACCTGATCAAGGACAAGACCGGAGTCCGGCCGGACCTCGATGCACTTCGGCTCGACGACCCGGCCGTCTACGAGATGTGCGGAGAGGCGGACACGATCGGCGTTTTCCAGATCGAGTCACGAGCCCAGATGCAGACCTTGCCCCGGACGCGGCCCCAAACGTTCAACGACCTCGTGGTCGAGGTGGCGATCATCCGGCCTGGTCCGATCCAGGGCAACGCGGTCCACCCGTACATCCGGCGCAAGCAGGGCCGCGAGCCTGTCACCTATGCGCATCCGCTGCTCGAGCCGATCCTCGCCGACACGCTGGGCGTGATCCTCTACCAGGAGCAGATCATCGAGATCGCGATGTACGTCGCCGGCATGAAGCCGGGACGTGCGGACGGCTTCCGGCGGGCGATGACGCGGCACCTGAACCGGGTCGAGATGTCATCGCTGGAAGACGAGTTCATCTCTGGTTGCCTTGCCAACGGCGTGCCGCGCTCGGTGGCTGATCAGCTGTTCGCGGCGGTGCAGGGCTTCGCCGTCTATGGGTTCTGCCGCTCGCACGCGGCGGCTTTCGCGCGCACGTCCTACGAGACGGCGTGGATGAAGCTGCACCACCCGGTGGAGTTCGGATGCGGACTGCTGAACAACCAGCCGATGGGCTTCTACCACCCGAGCGTGCTGGTCGAGGACCTCAAGCGCCACGGGCTGAAGGCGCTTCCGGTGGACATCAATCGCTCCGGCGTGCGGTGCCTGCCCGAAGTGGTGGGTGGCACGGAATTCGCCATGCGCATCGGCTTCAACTACGTCCGCGACCTCGGCGAGGACGGCCGCCTGGGGATCGTCGCCGAGCGGGAGCGCGCCGGGCCCTACACGTCCTTCGACGACTTCTTGAGCCGCCTGCGCGGCGGTCCCATCGGTCCCCGCGCGGTCCGCAACCTGGTCATGGTGGGCGCCTTCGACGCGCTCGGCCGGCCCCGACGCGAGCTGCTCTGGGGCTGGCAGGAGCGATGGCACGGCACCGGGCTGCGCAAAGGCATCGACAAGCAGTCCGAGCTCCGCCTCAACGCCACCGCGCCGGACCTGCCTGGCATCGACGACTTCGACGCCAACCAGCTCGAGTACCGAATCTCCGACCTCTCGACCGGACACCACCTCATCCACTTCTGCCGCGACCGCCTCAAAGAGATGGGGGCGCTCGAGTCGAACAAGGTCGCGAAGGTCCGGAGCGGGGAGCGCGTCCGCGTCGGCGGGCTCGTGATCACCCGCCAGGCACCATCGACCGCGAAGCACATCCGTTTCTTCACGCTGGAAGACGAGTTCGGCCAGGTCAACGTGACCATCAAGCCCGAGGTCTACGAGAGATACCGCCAGGTCGCCAACCGCCAGCCGATCCTGATCATCGACGGCGTGATGCAGCGCCAGGACGGCGTCCACTCGGTGCTGGCCAACCACATCGAAGCGTTGGCCGGCGTCCCCCGTCCGGCGCAGCGCTCGCACGACTATCGCTGAGACCACTATCTTGTGGCCATGCCTGAGGACCGCGAAGAGCTACTCCACCACTACCGCGCCTCGCGAGAAAAGCTGCTCGCCGTCATCGACGGTCTTACCGAGGAGCAGATGTCGGAGCCGACGATTGACGGCTGGGCCATAAAAGACCACCTCGCCCACATGGCGCTGTGGGACGACATGCGCGCCGACGAGGTCGGGCGGATCTCCGCGGGACACGACTCGGCGTGGAAGATGACTGACGACCAGGACGACGCGTACAACGCGACCGGCTACGAGGTGCGGCGGTCGATGTCGCCCGCACAGGCCAGGTGGGAGTTCGACAACTCGCGGCGCAAGCTTCTCGACGCGATCGCGGCCGCGCCGGCCGACGCGCTCGACCCCTCACGGTATGGATCCGCCGGCCTGCGGAGCGACCACGAGGACCAGCACCTTGGCTGGATCCAGCGCTGGCGCGGCGAAAAGGGATACTGACCGGAGTCCGCGCCCCCAAACCCATGTCACGCGAGCACTGGGAGCGGCAGGCCGACAACTGGGCGGCGTGGGCGCGCACTCCTGACTTCGACGCCTACTGGCAGTACTCGCCCGCCTTCTTCGAGCTGGTGCCCGCCCCCAAAGGACGCACCCTCGAGGTCGGGTGCGGCGAGGGCCGAGTTGCGCGTGACCTGGTCAAGCGTGGCCACCGCGTCACGGCTTGCGACGCGACATTGCAGCTCTTGAAGCTCGCCCGCAACGCCGACGAGGCCGGCCATTACCTCCGCTGTGACGCGGCATTCCTTCCATTCCAGGACGAGGCCTTCGACCTGGCCGTCTTCTACAACTCCTTGATGGACATCGACGACATGGAGTCAAGCGTCCGTGAGGCGGCTCGGGTGCTCAGGCCCGGCGGCAAGATGTGCGCCTGCGTGACGCACCCCATCCCCGACGCCGGCACGTTCGATTCCACAGAGGACGACGCCCGGTTTGTCATCTCCGGGACGTATCTCGGCGACCGGCGATGGATCGAGATCGTGCCGATCGAGCGAGACGGGCTGCGCATGGAATTTGCGGGGTGGGCGTATCCCCTGGAGGGCTACTTCCGAGCGCTCGAGGACGCCGGGTTTGCCATCGAGGCGGTGCGCGAACCTCCTGGCGGCGGAGGGCGCTGGGGCCGGATTCCCCTCTTTCTAATGTGGCGCGCGGTCAAAACCGGTTAGAGCCGATTCCTTACTTTATGTAGCCAGCCAGGGGCCTTTTGCGCCATGCTTGGCAGCCACAGCCGCATTTCATCGCAGCAACCCCAGAGGAAAGCTCCCCGAGAAAAATGTCGATCGCCCGAGAAATCGAAGACATCGCCCGCGACCTGATCAAGCATCAGCACGACCATCCGCCGGTCCGGGACCTCAACCGCGACGAGGAGCGCCGCCTCACCTTCGCCGACCACGTAGCCAGGGACTTTGCCCGCCTGGTCGGCAGCTGGGCGTTCTTGCTCAGCCAGCTCGGGATCATGGTCGTATGGGTCGCTCTCAACGCCTTCAACCTGATCCACCCCTGGGACCGCTACCCGTTCCTCTTCCTCAACTTCATCCTCAGCCTCGAGGCCGCGCTCTGGGTGTCGGTGGTCCTGATGGCCCTCAACCGCCTCGCCGAGCGCGACCGCCTGCGGGCGCAGCAGGACTACGAGCTCAACGTCAAAGCCGAGGAGGAGCTGAAAGCGCTGATGAACCACCTCATGCACCAGGACGAGATCCTGCTGCAGATCGTCAACCGGCTCGACCGCGGCGACCGGGAGATGAAGCGGCTCGCGCGCCGGCTCGAGGAGACGCTCGACGCAGCGAAGCCGGCCGTGACCCAGCCTCCGGGGCCGCCGCCCGAGCGGCCGCAGGTCAGCGTCCCGGCGCCCTAGACAAGAGCCGCGAGCCCAGCTCGCGGACGACCGACACGATCAGGTCGACGTCCTTCTCCGTGGTGCGCCAGTTGACGATCGCCGGCCGGAACGCGACGTGGCCCGCGAACTGGGTGGTCCCGAAGTAGACGCGGCCGTCCTCGAGCACCATATCTCCCAGCCGGCGATTGAGCTCGTCGAGCTCCGACTCTGCGAGACCGGACGGACGGAAACGGAAGCACACGATGTTGAGCGGCACGTCGGCAAGTCTCTCGAGGTCCGGGGCGTCGTCGACCTGGCGCGCGACCCGCTGCGCCAGCGCGAGGTGGCGTTCGACCATCGCGCGATAGCCGTCGCGGCCATAGGCCCGCAACGTGGCCCACACGGGCAGCGCGCGCGCCCGCCGTGACATCTCGGCCGACAGGTTGCCGAACACGGGTCGTGCGTGGGCCTCGGTGCCGAGATACGCGGCGCTCGACGAGAAGGTCGCGGCGTGCAGCGCAGGGTCGCGGACAAACGCAAAGCCGGTGTCGTAGGGCGCGTTGAGCCACTTGTGCCCGTCGACCGCGATCGAGTCGCATTCGCCCAGCCCGTCGACGAGGTGGCGCGTCGACGGCGAGACGGCGGCGAAAAGTCCAAACGCGCCGTCGACGTGGAGCCACGCTCCGTGACGCCGGGTGAGCGCGGAGATCTCGCGGACGGGGTCGAAGTAGCCGGTGTTCACGTCGCCGGCCGTGGCGATGACGATCGCCGGCTTGCCGTCGAGCTCTTGCAGCGCCCCCTCGAGCTCATCCCACTCGAGGATGCGCGGCGTCGACCGGCCTAGGCCGAGCATGCCCAGGGCCTTGATGGCGCTCGCGTGGAGGAAACCGCTCGCGAAGATGGGCACCGCCGGCAGGCCGGCAAATCCCTGCTCGTCCACGTCGACGCCGTGCCCCTGCGCCCACCACCGCCGCGCCGCCGCGAGCCCGACCAGGTTGGCCGTCGTCGCCGCCGTCGTGAGCACCGCGCTCCATTCGGCCGGGATGCCGAAGAGCTCCTTCAGCCAGCCGAGAGCCACCTGCTCGAGGCGCGACGCCAGCGGTGAGCTGACCCAGTTGTAAGCGCTCTGGTTGAGCGTCGAGGTCAGCCAGTCGGCGGCCAGCGCCGCCGGCGTGACGCCGCCCATGACGAAGTGGAAGAAGCGCGGTCCGGTCGACCGCGTCGCACCTTCGTCAGCGGCGGCGATCAACTCCGTGAGCGACCGCAGCGCACCCACGCCTTCGGCAGGCAGCCCGCCACCCAGGTCCGGCGTGCCACGCGGCTTGACCGGCGCGTCGTCGACGGCCGCGAGGTACGCCTCCGCCTCCCGCTCGACGAGCCGCAACGCCGCGGCGAGCGAGTCGCGATCCGCGATCGGGTCAGCCACCGCCGACACGATAGACGGCGTACTCGCCGTCGTCGTAGACGAGGGTGCCGTGCTCGTCCCAGAAGGCGCGGCTCCCGCCGCGCGGCACCTCCTGCGGCCCGATCATCACGTAGTCGATGCCGTACTTCTGCACCAGTCCCATCGCCGCCGGGTCGCCATCGAGGATCTTCTTGTCGTCCGCTTCCTTCTGCACGTAGTCCGCGAGGCCGTAAGTCCACAGCCAGCCCGGGTAACCGACGAGCACGCGGCGGCCCGCGAGCGTGGGAATCGGGCTGTTGTGCTCATCCGCGACCGCGAAGACGGCGGTGGGGCTCGTGTGCGTGCGCGCCCACTCCGCGACCTTGAGTCCGCCGGCGTCTGTGAACTGGAAGGCGCTGACCTGGTAAGTCGACGCCCGCCAGAGGTCCAGAAAGCCAGAGAGTCCGAGCAAAACCATGGCGACCAGGGCGACGAGCGCGGGCAGGCGCCCTCGCCGAAGCAAGCTCGCCAGCACACCGCCGGCGACGGTGCTCCCCAGCAGCAGCCAGAAGACGAAGAACTTGGTGTTGTCCCAGACCCACGGCTGCAGCACGATGAGGTTGGGAACTAGAAACCACAGCCACATCGGGGCGAACCAGGTCGGGTAGGCGGTCGGGAACCATCGCCGCACCGCATGGCCGGCGACGACGACGAGCGCGAACACCGACGTGTTCCAGATCCAGAACCACACGAAGATGGGCAGCGCGAAGAGCACGTTCTGCTTCGTCCAGTCGTCGAAGGACAGCCACCCGGGCTGGATGCAGTAGCCGCGGATCGACGGCAGGTCGCCGCACATGCTCGTGTTGTCCGGCGGCCACATCCAGACGAGGAGCGGCAGGCCGATCAGGAGCGCGGGCGCGAAATACGCGATCCACTGCCGGCGGCGGTCGAACAGCGCCCAGAAGAAGGGCAATGCGACCACGGTGCCCCACGCGTGGACGTGGAAGACCGGCAGCGCCCCCGCCACCAGGCCCGCGAAGACGAACGGCCGCCAGCCCAGGTTGTCGCGCAGCGCAAGCCACAGCAGGACGAGAAGGATCAGCGCCAGGCTGAAGCCGAACAGCGTCGAGCGCTGGGGCACGAGGTAGGCAAGGACGGGGTTCAGCCACTGCAGGTTGACGTCGCGGTTGAGCGTGTACTCGCGCGGCAAGGTGGAGAGGATCGAGATCCCGTAGTCGCGCACGTCGGCGAGCAGATAGACGAAGCCGAGGCCGCCGCTGAGAAGGAACACGAAGACCGCGATCACGGCCGCGGCGCGGCCGCCGGTAAACCGCAGCGCGGCGAGGTAGAGCACTCCGGGAAGCGCGAGGCCCAGCATCGCGCTGGTCGCGGTCAGCGACTCCGTCAGCGAGAGGCCCAGCGGGACGAGATTCGCAGCGAGAAAGTCGACCATGAACGGATAGCCGAGACGGTGGCCAGGGTCGATCGGGAACTCGGGGGGAAAGTTGTGGCCGTAGGCGAAGGAGCCGGCGAAGCTCAGGTGCGCGGCCCAGTCGCCCCAGATGTTCACGTAGCCGGCGTACA